>CAMEWZ010000142.1 GCA_945946745.1 uncultured Clostridia bacterium
GGATGTGCATCGCCCCGGAGCGGGACGCCAATTTCGCGGCGTTTTTGGCCTGCTCTGTCCATTCCGACCCGGAATTCCAGTATTCCGCCTACTTCATGGCCTTCCGGTACTGCTATAGCGCCCTCAGCAGCGTAAACGCCCAGTCCGCCGCAGCGGCTGCGGCCCGGGTCAGCGACGGCATCAGCGAGAAGCTGCGCTACGACATGAACGCTTACAATAATTACTTCAACTCCCGCCGGGACAACGCCAAGGCAAATTTTGCCGACACCGTCAACGATACCTATTTGAAGGTCAGTGGCGACGAAAGCGGCATCGCCTCCTACGGCGAGGTTTGCGACCTGCTGGTGAACTGGCATATTCAGACGGTGGTGCTGCCCTCCATCACCGTGGAGGAGTCCCCCTTCGATCCCTATGACGAGACCCAGGTGGATTTGAGCGGTATCGTCAACGCAAGGTAAGGCTTATGATGAGAAAAACATTGGACGAAGGTCTGCCCCTGCTGGGGCTGGATCTGCCGGAGGCGGCGCGGGAGAAGCTGTGCGCCTTTGGCCAGGCGGTGGTGAAGCAGAATGAAGTGATGAACCTCACCGCCATCACCGAGGATACCCAGGTGGCGAAGCTTCACCTGCTGGACAGCTTGACGGTGCTCTCCTGTGCCGACCTGCGGGGCAAGCGCTTGATCGACGTGGGCTGCGGCGCGGGCTTTCCCGGGGTGCCCCTGGCCATTGCCTGCCCGGAGGCCAGCGTGACCTTGCTGGACAGCCTGGGCAAGCGGATGAAATGGCTGGAGGAAATCCTGCCCCAGCTGGGCATCCAGGCGCAGTGCGTCACGGCCCGGGCGGAGGAAGCGGTGGCAAGCCGCCGGGAATCCTACGATTTTGCCACCTCCCGGGCGGTGGCCCGGCTGAATATCCTGCTGGAACTGACGGCTCCCTATGTGAAGGTGGGCGGCGCGGTGCTGGCCATGAAGGGCGCGGCAGCCAGGGAGGAACTGGCGGAGTGCGCCAAGGCCATCCGGGTTCTGGGGCTGAAGCTGGAGGAAGTGAAGGAATTTCCCATTGACGGCACTGCCCACGCGGTGATCGTCCTGCGAAAAGTGGCCCCCACCCCCAAGCAATATCCCCGGCGCTACGCCAAAATCAAGCAAGCCCCACTGTGACAAAAGGTAACCAAGGCCCGGAAGGATTTCCTTCCGGGCCTTGGTTTATTCTTCATTTTCTGTAAATATCATACGGATATTTCCGTCGTCGGAGACGGCCCCTTTTTCTAATTCCAGCAGAACCAGCCAGGAGGTGTCGGCATCGCTGTGGGTCACGACCAGATGGACTTCCAGGCTCCCCTCCTGGGAGAGAATTTCCGTAACCGCCACACTGGCGGCTTCCACCGGAATGAGCGCCAGATCGTGGGCTTCAAACCAGTTTTCGTCAAAGGCTTCCCAGGCGGCGGTCAGTTCGTCCAGCCGATAGGCCCCCTCCCACTTTGTCCGGTAGGCCTCCAGCTCCTCCCGGGAGGACACCAGCGTAATCTTTGGCCCGGAAGCATAGCATTTGGTGCCGGACAGGTTCACCGGCGTGGGGATACAGAGAATTTCCAGCGTTTTGGATGCGGCGGCGGTTTCCAGAGACGCGGCAGCATCCGCAGAATCCATGCGCTGGCCGTTGCCGGTATCTCGGGCGGTTCCGGCGGCGGAATCCCCTTCTGCTTCCGGCGCCTTTAGGACGGGGATTTCCGCCGGGGCGGCCTCCATAACAGCTTCGGAGCGGCTCATTTTTTGGGTCATGCCCGAGCGGACGGTCAGAGCGCAGCCCAGCACCAGGGCAAAGCAGGCGGCCATGGCGGCATAGCGCGCCCAATGCCTGGGACGGCGCTGGGGCCTGGATTGGCGCAGGGCATCGGCTTCGGCTACCAGCTCAGCGGGAAGCAAACCAATGGCGTCGTGCAGCTGTTCGGCAGTCATAGAGCAAATCCCTCCTGTTCCAGGTATTCCTTCAGACCCAGCCGGGTACGGTAGAGCAGGCTTTTGACCTTGCTTTCCGACATACCCTGGCTGAGGGCGATTTCCCGGACGGAGTCCAGAAAATAGTACCGGGCCAGGAAAACCGTCCGGGCCTCCTGACTTTGCAGCCGGAGGTAGACTCCGATGCTGTCCGCCAAGAGCTTGACGTTGACGATCTCCTGGGTGGTGTCGCCTTCGGAGACGCAGTCTCCCAACTCCTGTAAGGACAGGGCGTATTCCGATCCCATCCGCTTGTCCCGGGTGCGGTAGCGGAAACAGTCGATAGAGATCCGCCGGGTCAGCTTGGCCAGGTAGGCCGAAAGGATGCTGGGCCGGTGGGGCGGCATGGAATTCCAGGCCGCGAGATATGTATCGTTGACACTTTCCCGGCTGTCCTCCGCGTTTGCCAGGATGTTATAGGCGATCTTGGTCAGGTAACGGTCGTATTTGGCTTCCGTCTCCCGGATCGCGTCCTCGCTGCGATCCCAGTACAGGGAAACGATCTGTGCGTCCTCCATGAAAACGCCTCCTCTCCGTTTTATTTCTCGACAAATTTTCCATTTGGTTGCATTGGACTTGGCGTTTTTCCGTATCATCGCTGCCCCGGGAATGCAAATAGCGAAAGTACAAGGAAAGCAAGAAATACCGCAACCACGATGCCAGCAAAAACGAACGCAGCCATCAAAGTCTGATGACACGCTTTTCCTCTTATGCGTCTAATAAGGCTTATGATCAGCAAAACGAAAAAAGCGAGCATACTTGTGATCGGAAGAACAACGCCCACACTGGTAAATAGGATGGTTTCTATACGCCAGCCAATAGAATCGATGAATAACGCAAAAATCGATAGCATGGCTACAACGCCTATGGTCATGCGAATCATCCTTTTTTCTTGCTGCCGTTCTACCTGTTTTTGATGTTCTGCCAGTTTGATCGTATCTGTGACAATCCGATCGGCGTTGTCACAGGGGATATCCCTTTCCACAATTTTTTCTGACTTCACCAATTCCAGAATGCTAACCCCTAACGCTTCCGCCAAAGACTCCAAGGAATGAATATCGGGAAAGCCCAATCCGCGTTCCCATCTGCTTACGGCTTTGTCGGTTACGTTTATTTTTGCTGCCAACTCAGCTTGGGTCATATGATTTTCTTTTCGCATTTCCGCAACAAATAATCCAAATTTTGTCGCGTCCATATCATCACCTCCTAAGCTGCAATGTAGAACACCCATCGCGTATTGTCAACCGATGCTTCCTTTCCCTTAGGATACGCGACTCTACGCATCCTTTATCCGGATATTCCATAAAAATGGAATGCTTTTGGGGTTGACTAGCAGTGCAACAAGTTGTAGTTTGGCGGCCAGTGGCCGCTGACAATTCGTATGCCAGCCTGGCAATAATCGGATACACCATTGGGTGAAAATTATGGTATGATTGCCACTGGCAATCATAGATATTTTTGATTCGCTGCGCGGAGCACCACGGCTCGGTATCGCTACCTGGTTCGCAAAATTGAAGTTTACCACGCAGCGGCCTTGGCTCCCCCTATGGGGGAGCTGTCACGACGCGGCCGTGACTGAGAGGGCCCTCTCCGCCCCCATAGGGGGCACCTCTCCCATAGGGAGAGGCAAGGGGCTAACCGACAAATTACAATTTGTCTCACCAGCCCAAAGCCTTCTCCTTGAGGAGAAGGTGGCCCGGCGTAAGCCGGGTCGGATGAGGTGTAGCCGCGATAGCGGCGTTACCAGGTTACGAATTCGCCGAAAGCTCCCCATCCTTGCAACCTTCTACTGCACACCTCATCAGTCAAAAATCAAAGATTTTTGACAGCTTCTCCTCAAGGAGAAGCCTTGGGCGCTCCCGCGCCAGTACGTTAAATTACAAGTTGTACAGAAGTAACGATACCGAGCGGGCGGTGCGCCCGCAGGGAATTGGCATCATTATGATTGCCAGTGGCAATCATACCATAATACAATAGGGCAGTAACGAATATTGCCACGCCATGCACGCATTCGCAGCGGGCCGTGCCCGCAGCAACGCCCCGCTGCTGACGCGGCGGGGCGTTGGGTTGTTATTCCTCGATGAGGGCAATGTGCACGGTGTCCAGCTGGCTCTTGTCCACGGTGGTGGGAGCGCCCATCATCAGATCCTGGGCGTTCTTGTTCATGGGGAAGGTGATGACCTCCCGGATGGACTC
>CAMEWZ010000143.1 GCA_945946745.1 uncultured Clostridia bacterium
TCATCCGTCAAAAATCAAAGATTTTTGACAGCTTCTCCTCAAGGAGAAGCCTTGGGCGTTATCGCGTCAGCGCGATAAATTACAATTTACCACAGGAACGATGCCCTCCGCACCGTGCACACATTCGCGGTGGGCCGTGCCCGCTTGTATTTCTGAATTTAGATTGGGGTAATCACTATGGAACCGATTTATCAACAGGATTTTGAGATCACCGATGTGCATGTGGATCGGTATGGGCGGCTGCGGCCGTCCATGATTTTGTACTTTGCCCAGGAGATCGCTGGGATGCATTGCACGGAGCTGGCAGTGGACAGCGACATTCTGGCCCAACGGCGGCTGTTCTGGGCGGTAACCCGGCATCGGGTTCAGGTCAGCCGGATGCCCCTGCACGCAGAGAAGCTGCACATCGAAACCTGGCCCATGCCCACCACCCGGGTGGCCTACCCCCGGAGCATGGTGGCCTATGACGAGCAGGGCCAGGAGTGTTTCCGCTCCATCAGCCTGTGGGTACTGATGGATCTGGACACCCGGAATATGATTCTTCCCGGCAAAAGCGGCATTTCTGTGGTGGGCACCCTCCGGGGCAACGAGCTGCCCAGCCCCACCGGACTGATTGCCAAGCCCCTGGGCAGCCAGCGAGAGCGGCGGGTGTGCTTTACCGACCTGGATCGCAACGGCCATATGAACAACACCCGCTACTTAGACTGGATTGGGGATCTGCTGCCCAGCTCCTTCCACGGCCAGCACACCCCGAAGGAATTCACCGTCTGCTACCTCAGCGAAGCCCGGGAGGGCCAGACACTGAACCTGCAATGGGATTTCATCGAGGATGGGTGCCTGCAGGTAGACGGCCACCGAATGAATACAGATGCCGATGAACGGGTCTTCTCCGCCAGAATTCTGTTCGATTGACGCATTCACCGCCGCGTATGTCAGGCTAAGCCCGGGTACGCGGCGGTGTTTCATTCAGCCAGCCTGTCCAGTCCCTTGCTTACCCAGCGGTACAGCACCATCGCCAGCAGGCTCAGCGGTATCCAGAGCAGCGTAAACCTTGGGCAGATCTGACCCATCAGGTTTCCGGGCTGATCCCGGTAGTCCCAGACCTGGTAATTCCGATTCACCAGCAGCCCGGTGAGAAATTCCACGCAGGTAATGATCCCCGCGCCGCAGACCATCTTCCATGGCCAGGCAAGCCGCAGCCTGTCCAGCTGCCCGATCAGCAGAAAACACACGCCCCCCGCCGCGAACATGCTGATATGGCTGCGGCCCCGATAGAGCAGCTCCAGCGCAACATACCCGCCGCCGCCAATGCCAAAGAGGACGCCTTTTTGTACCCAGTCCATTCCATCACCTCATGGGAAAGTGTTCCCAATTTTTCCTGGAAAAAACCGAAATTCCTCTTGACAAAACAGGGATCCTTGGATATAATAAGGAAGCTGATTTCGGCGGTGCCGAAATCCTTTGACCACACACGGCGGCATAACTCAGTTGGTAGAGTAGCCGGTTCATACCCGGTATGTCATCTGTTCGAATCAGATTGCCGCTACCAGGCCCGTTGGTCAAGCGGTTAAGACACCGCCCTTTCACGGCGGTAACATGGGTTCGATTCCCGTACGGGTCACCATGAGAAAAGCCTCCTGCTGCATAAGCGGGAGGTTTTTTATTGCAAAAAATCACAGCCGTATGGAAAAACCATACGGCTGTGTTCCTTTACAGAAGGTGCTTACGCTTGGCGAAGAGCAATCCGGCAGTGCCGGTGAGGGAGACGAACAGAATGCCCACCCACAGACCGATGCTGTCACCGGTGGCAGGGTTGGTGTTCTCCTCGGCTACCCGGAAGCTGCCCTCGGCATCTCCATCGGGGTAGGAAATGGTGATGGTATGCTTGCCCAGAGACAGCTTTTTCAAAAAGGCATTCTTCAGCGTGATGACGGAGCCGTCCTTGCTGACGGTGTAGTCGCTTTCCTTCAGTGCCTTGCCGTCCACCTTCAACCCGGTCACGGTACTGCCTGTCTGGTTGGTGGTGAAGGACAGGGTGTCCTTTCCCCCCTTCTGATACCAGGTGCTGCTGTCACCCTTGGTGATCTTGGGCGCTGTGTAGATGGTAAAGGGCACTTTGACCTGGCCGGTGTAGCCGCCCTGGCCTTTGACAATGACCTCCGCCTCGCCGGGCTTCTCGTTATTGCGGAATTCCAGGGTATAATCCGTTCCCTGAGTCAGCGTTTTGCCGTCCACAGTGACGGTAACCTTGGGCGTAATGGGCTTTCCGGTGTGCGCAAAGCGGCTGCCTTCCAGCGCCACGTGCGTTTCCAGAATTTCCACAGGAGCAGGCGCCGTGATGGTAAATTCCAGGATCACCTCTCCGGTGTAGTCTCCCAACCCCCGAATCACGGCGGAGGCGGTGCCGGGGTCGGTATTGTTCCGGAACTCCAGGGTGTAATCCTCGTCCCGAACTAAGGTCTGGCCCTCTACGGTGACGGTGATCTCCGGCTCAATGGGGGAGCCGGTGCAGGGGAAGGACGTTCCCGCCATGGTGACATGGGTCCCGATCAGCTCCACCGGCTCCGCCGGGGCGGGGGAAATGGTGAAGGGAATCTGGACGGTTCCGGAATAACCGGCGGTGGCAATGCCGGAAACGGTGACGGTTCCGGTGCCCGGCTCCACATTGTCCGTATATTCCAGGGTGTAGTCCTGATCCAGCGTCAGCAGGTTCTGCTCCACCCGGACGGTCACGTTGGGGCGGATCTCACTGCCGGTATGGGTAAATTCGGTTTCGTCCAGCGTGACGTGCTCTGCCCTCAGTTCTGTAATTTCCTGGGCATATGCCGCCATGGGCAGGGCAGACAGGGCCAGAGCCAGCACCAGCGCCATGGACAAGGCGCGCTTGCGCGCGTTTCGGTTCATGGTGAATGAATCCTCCTTAGGATGAGATACCGCTGCCGTCTCCGCGGCCGCAAGGAGCGTGGCAGCTTGGAGGAATCATAGCATATAGAAAATTTTTTGTCAACAAAATGATTGTAAACAATATAAAAACCGTCATTATTCTAACTTTTTTACATATTTTGGCAAGATAGGAAAGAATCCGCCTTCTTTCGGCAAAAACAGCCACAGCCGCCCCGACAGGTAGCCAGGGCGGCTGTGGTATTTCCTTTTATGCTTATCGGGTTGACACAGCAGCACTCAAGGCTTCTCCTTGAGGAGAAGCTGTCAAAAATCTTTGATTTTTGACTGATGAGGTGTGCGGTAGAAGGTTGCAAGGATGGGAAGGTTTCGGCGAATTCGCACCTGGGCAACGCCGCTATCGCGGCTACACCTCATCCGACCCGGCTGACGCCGGGCCACCTTCTCCTCAAGGAGAAGGCTTTGGGCTGCGCGATCAACGATCCTGTTCTGTCTGCTGTGTTCGGTCGATAAGCATTTTTCCTCATTTTTCGCTCTGTGCCAGCAGTTCTCCAAATACCGGCAGGCTCCGCTGGATCAGATCCAGGCTGACACAGTAGCACACCCGGAAATAGCCTGGGCAGCCGAAGCCGTCGCCGGGCACCAGCAGCAGATCCTTTTCCTTGGCCCGCTGGGAGAAGGCGTTGGCATCCCCGCCGGGGGCCTTGACGAACAGGTAGAACGCCCCGTCGGGCTTGGCCATTTCATAGCCCAGGGCCGTCAGTCCCTCGTACAGCGCCTTGCGGTTGCGGTCATAGCTCTGTAGATCCGGCCGCAGCTGGGCGCACCGGGCAATGACCTTCTGCCACAGGCTGGGGGCGCAGACGTGCCCCGCTGACCGGGCCGCGCCGGCCACGGCGGCATAAAGCCGCTGGCTGTCCGCCGCTGCCTTCGGCACATATACATAGCCGATCCGCTCACCGGGCAGGGACAGGGACTTGGAATAGGAGTAGCAGATCAAGGTATCCGGATACAGGTGGGGCACAAAGGGCACCTCCACGCCGTAGGCCAGCTCCCGATACGGCTCATCGGAGATCAGATAAATGGGGTGGCCGAAAGCCGCCGCCTTTTTCCCCAGAATCTCCCCCAGCGCAGCCAGGGTCTGGCGGGTATACACCACACCGGAGGGATTGTTGGGAGAATTGATGAGCACCGCCTGGGTATGGGGCGTGAGCATTTCCTCCAGCCGGGGCAGATCGATCTGGAAGGAGGGCACATCCGGGGGAA
>CAMEWZ010000144.1 GCA_945946745.1 uncultured Clostridia bacterium
TGGTACTACACCCAGCTGCGCCGCCGCAGCGGCACCGACGGCCCGGCCCGGATCGTCATCGGCAAGGATACCCGCCGCAGCAGCTACATGTTTGAGTACAGCCTGGTGGGCGGTCTGGTGGCTTCCGGCGCGGACGCTTACCTGCTGCACGTCACTACCACGCCCTCCGTTGCCTACGTGGCCCGTACCGAGGGCTTTGAGTGCGGCATCATGATCTCCGCCAGCCACAATCCTTACTATGACAATGGCATCAAGCTGATCAACGGCTTCGGCGAGAAGATGGACGAGAGCGTGATTGCCCTGGTGGAGGATTACCTGGACGGCCACCTGGAGGCCTTCGGCAAGGTTTGGGAGGAGCTGCCCCTGGCCAAGCGGGATCAGATCGGCCGCACCGTGGATCACGTGGCGGGCCGTAACCGTTACATCGGCTATCTGATTTCCCTGGGCATGTATTCCTTCAAGGGTATGAAGGTGGGCCTGGACTGCGCCAACGGTTCCTCCTGGAACATTGCAAAGTCCGTGTTTGACGCCCTGGGCGCCAAGACCTACGTCATCAATGCCGAGCCTGACGGCTACAACATCAACAAGGACGCTGGTTCTACCCACATTGAGGTGCTCCAGCGCTACGTGGTGGAAAATGGTCTGGATGTGGGCTTTGCCTATGACGGCGACGCCGACCGGTGCATGTGCGTGGATGAAAAGGGCAATGTGGTCACCGGCGACCATATCCTGTACATCTACGGCAAGTATTTGAAGGAGCGGGGTAAGCTCCTAATGAACACCGTGGTCACCACGGTGATGTCCAACTTCGGCCTGTACAAGGCCTTCGACGAGCTGGGCATCGACTATGCCAAGACCAAGGTGGGCGACAAGTACGTCTATGAATACATGATGGCCAACGGCTGCCGCATCGGCGGCGAGCAGAGCGGCCACATCATCTTCTCCAAGTACGCCTCCACCGGCGACGGCATCCTCACCTCTTTGAAGATCATGGAGGTCATGCTGGCAAAGAAAAAGACCTTGAGCCAGCTGTGCGAGGGCTTCACCTTCTATCCCCAGGTGCTGAAAAATGTCCGGGTTGCCGATAAGGCCGCTGCCCAGGCCGACCCCGACGTGCAGGCCGCCGTTTCGGAAGTGGCTGCCAAGCTGGGCGACACCGGCCGCATTCTGGTTCGGGAATCCGGCACGGAGCCGGTGATCCGGGTCATGGTGGAGGCCCCCGACAAGGCTGTCTGCGAGGAAAATGTGGACTTTGTGGTGGACGCCATCCGCCGCAAGGGCCATGCTGTGTAACCGTTTCTGATTGGAAAAGCGCCGCTCTCGGAAGAGGGCGGCGTTCTTGTATTTTGTCCCGTTCTGTGATAATATGGAACCGAGCAGATCGCGTAATCGGAATGTGCGGAGGTGTTCTTATGAAGAAGATTCTCGCTTGTTTATTGGTAATATTCTGTGTTTGTGGATGCGCAAAAACACAAGAAAGCAGCAGTCCTGTTTTGGAAGAATCAGCCGATTTGTCTGAAATGGAATTCGAGGGACGATATGTAGATGATTTGGATACTGGATACGAGAGGTCTGAAATGATCATCTCCAAGCAGGATAATGGTGCGTATGTTATCAGCTTTGGCATATATAAGCTGTTGTATATTTTCGACGCAACAGGAAAATACAACTCGGATACACAGGAATTAAGCTTCGAAGGAACGGACTCGATGGGAAATGCGTTTGCTGCGGCTATCCTTTCGAAAGGGGAGTATCTTGCTGTAAAAATACAGAAATCATCCTTCGATGCTTTCCCGGCGGGAACGATTCTAAAATATTATCCAGAAGGGTATTATCCGATCGAAGAACATTTGCAGTGAATAACAGGCAACTCCGGTTTGTCGAACAGCGAAAGGCACCCACGGCCCTCTTTACACAAGGAGGCCGTGGGCGCTGTTTTCATTGTCTTTTGAAGCCGCTTTTGCGGTTACTTCTGCTTCAAATCCCCTGTTGCCGGATTGTCCAGCAGCTTTCCATCCTCTGTAAACCGGGAACCATGGCAGGGGCAGTCCCAGCTATGCTCCTGGGGATTCCATTGCAGGGCGCAGCCCATGTGGGGACACCGCTTGCGGGAGAAGGTGAGCAGGTTTTTCCCAGCTTCCAGGGCGTTGACGCCAAGCTGGGGATGCAGTATGCTCCGGGAGGGGGAGAAAACCTGAGCGTAGGGGGTTTCTTTCCCGGTAATCAGATCTGTCAAAATCTGAGCCGCCGCCATGGAGGAGGTCATGCCCCATTTGTTGAAGCCGGTGGCTACATACAGATTCGGCGTCCGGGCGCTGTAGCGGCCGATATAGGGAAGACCGTCCAGGCTCATGCAGTCCTGGGTGGCCCAGCGGTGGGTTATGGCGGCTTCCGGATAGTGTTCCCGGGCGAAGGCCTCCAATTCCTTCCAGCCGCCTCCCGGTTTTCCCGTCCGGTGTCCGCCGCCGCCCAGGATCAACGAGCCATCGTAGCTGCGAAAGGACAGGCCGTTTTCCTGCTCATCCAGGTACATGCCCTCCAAGGGTGGGGCGTTTTCCAGGGAGATGGCATAGGAGCGCTGCTGGTACAGCTTCAGAAAATAGCTGCCGTGTTTGTTCAAAAAGGGGAAATGGGTGGCAACAACGATGGTGTCGGCATGGATTTGGCCGTGGTCGGTGATGGCGCACTCCTTGGTCAAGCTGCGGACGGGGGTGTTGGCATAGATTGTCAAGTCCTCGGCAATGGCGGCGAGAAATTTTAACGGGTGGAACTGGGCCTGGTTCGGGAATTGCACAGCTCCCAGGGTGGGGAAGGGCAGAGGCAGATTCCGGGCAAACCGGGCGGGAATTCCCAGAGTTTCCAAGGCTTCCAGCTCCTCCTCCAGAGCCTGGCGGCTGGCGGTGGAATAGATGTTGTTATCCTGCGGGGTAAAACCGCAGTCGATGTCCCGACAGAGAATCCGGTATTCCTCCAACGCCCGCTGATTGGCCTGCCAGTACAGCTTTGCCCGCTCCGGCCCCAGACGGCGGAGCAGCTTACTATAGATCAGACCATGCTGGGTGGTAATTTTGGCGGTGGTGTTTTGGGTGACGCCCCCGGCGATGACCCTGGCCTCTGCCACGGCGCAGCGCACACCGGCGTTTTGCAGCTTATGGGCGCAGAGCAGCCCGGTTATCCCGCCGCCGATGATCAGCACATCCACCCGGGTCTGGCCCCACAGCGGCGGGAAATGGGGCATGATGCCCGTAGCCTTCCAGATCGATTCCATTTGATCCACTCCTTTTGGTTAGTATGGTCAAAAATAGGGCGCATTACCATGAAATTTCTCCCCAAACGCCCTTTCTTGACTTTCTTTTCATTTTTGCGTATAATATACTAGATTTATTATGGCAAGCTTAGGCAGGTATGAAACATGGCAAGTAAAAAGCAAGAACAATACGGAAATTCCAGCATCTCCATGCTCAAGGGCGAGGATCGGGTGCGCAAGCGTCCCGCGGTCATCTTCGGCTCCGACGACCTGGAGGGCTGTAAGCACGCGGTGTTTGAGATCCTCTCCAACGCCATTGACGAAGCCCGGGAGGGTCACGGCGACACCATCATCGTCACCCGCTATGAGGACTTGAGCGTAGAGGTAGAGGACTTTGGTCGGGGCTGTCCCGTGGATTATAACGAGAAGGAAAAACGCTACAACTGGGAGCTGGTGTTCTGCGAAATGTACGCCGGCGGCAAGTACGGCGAAAACGGGGAAAACTACGAATACTCCCTGGGCCTCAACGGCCTGGGCTCCTGCGCCACCCAGTACGCTTCGGAATACTTTGACGCCACCATCCGCCGGGATGGGTTCCGGTATGACCTTCACTTTGAAAAGGGCCGGAACAAGGGGGGACTCAAAAAGGAACCCACCGACCGGAAAAAGACCGGATCGAAGTTCCATTGGAAGCCGGACAAGGCGGTTTTTACCGACATCAATATCCCCGTGGACTACTACCGGGATGTGCTGCGCCGCCAGGCGGTGGTGAACAAGGGCATTACCTTCCAGTTCCGCAACCAGGTTGAGGGCAAATTTGAGACCGAGGAATTCTGCTACGAAAACGGCATCCGGCAGTATATTGAGGAGCTGGTGGGGGACAATGCCTTTACCATGCCCACCTA
>CAMEWZ010000145.1 GCA_945946745.1 uncultured Clostridia bacterium
CATGATTTTCGGAATAGAAAATCATGGAAACCCGTCTCATTATGATCTTCATATAAAAAACTTTCATTCTTGCGAATTAAAGTTTTTTATTGAATATCAGTATCATACTGCGCGATTGGGGCAAAAGATCCGCCGAAGCCCGCAGTGCCCATTGTGCGGTGATGCCCAAGAACAAAACGCAGAATGAAACATGCAGCCGCACGCTTCATTCCGCGTTTTTTGGAGCCGATTTATTTTCTGACGAACAGGACACCCAGGGTGCCGGGGCCGCAATGGCAGGAGACGGTGCAGCCCGCGTCGGTTTCATACACGTGTTGGAAGTGGCCGTAGGTCTTGACCGCCTCCATGACGGCGCTGTAGCACTTTTCGGCGACAGGGGTCTTGGTGACGAACAGAATGCCGCCATCCAGATCCTCCCGGTTTTCCAGGCGATCCCGGACATAACTTGTCAAGCACTTGTCGTAATGGCCCCGGTATTTTTTCACCACAACCATCTTGCCATCCTTGACCTCGATGCAGGGCTTTAAGTTCAGCAGGTTCGCGCCCAGCGCGGCGACCATGGAACAGCGGCCGCCCTTGACCATGTAATCCAGCCGATCCAGCAGGAAGCTGGCCTCTACCTTAGGCGTAAACGCGTCCAGCTCCGCCTTCAGCTCGTCCAGGGAGGCGGCGGTTTTCGCCAGTTCGCAGGCCTTCAGCACCACCAGGCCCTGGCCGGTGGACAGGTTTTGAGAGTCTACCACCCGCACATTGTCAAAGCCCCCGGCGGCGATGCAGGCATTCTGATAAGAGCTGGAAAACGCGGAACCGATGTTCACATGGAGCACGCCGTCATACTCCCGGGCATACTTCTCAAAAATCTCCTCATAGGTTCCCACACTGCGGGCTGCCGTGGAGCACAGATCGCCGCCAGCGGCCACATGGTCAAAAATCTGCTGCGGGGTGATGGTAGCGCCGTCCAGGAATTCCTCTCCGGCTTTCATCACAATCAGCGGCACAATGCCGATGTCATACTGCGCCACCAGCGCGGCGGACAGATCACAGGTACTGTCAGAAAGAATTTTAATTCTCATACCATTCTCCTACATTTCCTTATTATGGGGTAACAGGTTCGGATGTCGCCAGAAAGCGGCAAGGCTCTTTGTCCTTGCCCCGCAGATACTGGGCGCCCCAATCCCGCATCGCCACCAGAATGGGCAGTAAGCTTCTTCCCGTATCGGTCAGCGAATACTCCACCTTCGGCGGGATCACAGGATATACCTCCCGGTGAATCAGATTCTGGGCCTCCAGCTCCCGCAGCTGCTGGGTCAGCATCTTGGGCGTCGCCGTAATAATCACCCGGCGCAGATCGGAAAACCGTAGCGTTCTTTCCGACAGGTGCCAGAGAATCAGCGCCTTGTATTTCCCGCCGATCAGCCCCAGCGTGGCCTCCACCGGACAGCTCTGTTTCTCGTCCATTGGTTCCCCCTATAGTATCCAAAAGGATAGTATGATGCAAAAGAGTGCATACTTGCGTTTTGGCACATCACGATAAGATAGTAGCATAGAATTTCCCAGCCGTCAACAAAAAATTCATAACCTTAGGATTGATTTTCCCTGGGATTTGGCCTTATAATAAAATAAGAATTTCCGCTGGGAGCGGGCAAAAAAAGTGTACGCTTGGACGGGCGAATCCGTGGAAGGAAAGACAGCGGAGCCGTCCGCCGAGGGAACAATTGTAAAGGAGGAATCCACGATGAAAACGGTAATCCATGTCAACGGAATGATGTGCCCCCATTGCAAGGCTACCGTGGAAAAGGTCTGTAAGGCTGTCCCTGGTACGTTGGACGCGGTGGTGGATCTGGAGGCCAAGCAGGTCACTGTCACAGGGGAGGCGGATTTGGCGGCCATCCAAGCCGCCATTACCGCTGCCGGATACGAGGTGGTGAAATAATGCGCAAGGATTTTTGGATGGATTCCCAGGGAAAGGGAACGCTTCATGGCTGCTGCTGGACACCGGAAGGGGAGCCGAAGGCTGTCTTGCAGATCATCCACGGCATTGCCGAGTATGTGGAGCGCTATGACGATTTTGCCAACTATCTGAACCGGCTGGGCTATGTGGTGGTAGCCGAGGATCACATGGGCCACGGTCAGTCCATTCAGGGCGGCAGCACCCAGGGGTATTTTCACGGCGGCTGGTTCACCGCCGTGGCGGACAGCTACCATTTGCTGACGGAGACCCGGCGGGAATATCCGGAGCTGCCCTATGTGCTGTTCGGCCATTCCATGGGGTCGTTTATGGCCAGAACCATTCTGTGCCGGTATCCCGACAGCGGCATTTCCGCCGCCGTGATCTGCGGCACCGGCTGGCAGCCGGAATTTGCCCTGCCCGCCCTCATCAAAGTCGTGGAAGGGATCTGCGACCGGGGGGAGGAAAGCCAGCCCAACGAGAAGCTGCAAAACCTGGTGTTCGGCAGCTACAACCGGAAGGTGGAGCATCCCAGGACGTCCTTTGACTGGCTGACCCGGGACGCCCGGATCGTTGATCGGTATCTTGCCGACCCCTTGTGCGGCTTTACCGCCAGCGCGGGGCTACTGCGGGATATGATGAAGGGTATTCGGTATATTGAGCAGCCGGAAAACCTGGCCGCCATGGATAAAAAACTGCCGGTCTTTTTCATTGCCGGAGGCGATGACCCGGTGGGCAGCTACGGAAAGGGTGTCCGCAAGGCGGCGGAGGCCTTCCGCAAGGTGGGCATGACGGATGTGTCCGTGCGAATTTACCCCCTGTGCCGCCACGAGATCCTCAACGAGATCAACAAAGAGGAGATCTACGAGGACGTGGCCCAGTGGCTGAAGGCTAAAATCGGCGTATAACCGGCATTGGCGCGGAAGGACGGTTATCCGCATCCTTCCGCGCCAATGCCATTACCGCAGCTCCGGCTCCATGCCAATCTGGGCAATCCGCTTGTGCAGCCAGGTTCCCCGGAGATAGGCAATGGTAAACACCCCGGCGCACAGACACCAGCTCACCGGGTAGGCCATGAGAAGAAGCCCCAGCTGATGCCACCGGTTGACCACGAGCAGAATCCAAATCACCCGGAACAGGCACACGCAGGTGCAGGTGATGGCCGTGGGTATTAAGGAATACCCGGTGCCCCGCATGGCCCCCGCGAACACCTCCACCGGCATAAACACCACGTTAAAGGGAATGATGCAGCCCATGATAAAGGCGCCCACCCGGATGACCTCCGGATCGGTGGTGTAGATACCCAGGATGAAACTCCGGAAGTACAGCTCCAGCGCACTGACCGCTCCAACCAGGGCCACGCTCATGCCCATACAGACCCGGACGCTCTGCCGGATACGGCTGTATTTCTGGGCGCCAAAATTCTGTCCCACGAAGGTGGTGATGGAAACGCCAAAGGCGCCGGAAATCTGCCAGGTCATGGCGTCGGTTTTTCCGTAAGCTGTCCATGCGGCAACCACCACTGCGCCGAAGGAATTGATGCAGGACTGGATGAGAACATTCGCCAGATCAAAGGTCACAAACTGCAAGCCCGCCGGAATGCCCACAGATAGGATCCGCCCCATCAGCTTTGGATCCAGCCGCAGCAGCCGGGGGCGCAGCCGAATGTCCCGGGGCAGTTTTACCAGCACCCAAAGCACCAGCACGGCGCTGACTCCCTGGGCGGTAATGGTGGCAATCGCCGCACCGGCGACGCCCAGCTTCCAGCTGACCACACACAGCAAATCCATGACAATATTCGCGGCGCAGGCAATGGCCAGGAAGATCAGCGGCCGCCGGGAATCTCCCATGGCTCGTAAAATGCCGGAGCCCATATTATAGACCATGGATGCCAGCGCCCCGGAAAAATAGATGCGAATGTAGCGCTGGGCATCCGCCATGCAGTCCTCCGGCGTTCCCATGAGCCGAAGCAGCGCCGGGGCGGCGGACACGCCCAAAACGGTGACCAGCAGGCCAAGCACACAGGACAATGCCACGCCGGTGTGCAGGGCATCCCGGGCGCCTGCCTGGTTGCCACCGCCGTAAAGCTGGGACAGCAGCACCGTTGCGCCGGTGCTCAACCCGATGAAGAAGCC
>CAMEWZ010000146.1 GCA_945946745.1 uncultured Clostridia bacterium
CATAACAAGGCTCTCACAATCCCAGTATGCTTCATACCATCACGCTCCGTTTCTAGGTTCAGATTAATCGGTCTGTTCAATTCCATATTATCACATGGCGGGGTGGTCGTCAACTATCTAATAACCGCCGCCCGTTCCTAGCGGCGGGTTTTCGCGCAAAAGAGATAGTAGCAATTCGGAGAAAGCTGTGTTATACTGTAAATCAGAAGCGCGAAGGAGGATTGTTATGGATTTTTTGTATCTGCTGGAAAGGCTCCGGGTTCCGGGGCTTACGGAACTGATGCTGCTCATTACCCATCTGGGAGAGGAGACGGCCTTCCTGGTGATCGCGCTGATTGTCTTTTGGTGCGTGGATAAGCGCCGGGGCTATTATGTAATGGCCGTGGGCTTTGCCACCACGATTTTCAATCAGTTTATCAAGCTGCTGTGCCGGGTACCCCGGCCCTGGGTGCTGGATGAGAATTTTTCGATTGTGGAACAGGCCCGGGCGGAGGCCACCGGCTACAGCTTTCCCAGCGGCCACACCCAGACGGCGGTGGGCACCTTCGGCGCCCTGGCCTGCACGGCGCGGCACCGTTGGGCGCGCCGGCTCTTTGTGGCGGCGGCGGTGCTGGTGCCGCTGTCCCGGATGTATTTGGGCGTCCATACACCCTCGGACGTGATGACCGGTGCGGCGATTTCTCTGGGGCTGGTGGTCGCGTTACGTCCAATGGCGCAGCGGGATCTTGGCCGGGGAATGACGGATATTCTGGGCGCGCTGGCGGTGATGGCGGCGGGGCTGTGGCTGTTTGTCCGGTTGTATCCCTTTCCGGCGGATGTGGATGTAGGAAATCTGGAATCCGGCGTGAAGAATGCCGCCGCGCTGCTGGGCTGCCTGGCGGGAATGCTGGTGGTCTACCCGGTGGAAAAGCGGTGGATCCGGTTTGAAACAAAGGCCGTCTGGTGGGCGCAGATTTTGAAAGTGGTGCTGGGCCTAGGCCTGGTGCTGCTGGTCAAGGAAGGCCTGCGCACCCCCTTGGAGGCGCTGCTGCCGGTGTACGTGGCCAGGAGCCTGCGGTATTTCCTGGTGGTGCTGGCCGCCGGGCTGCTGTGGCCCATGACCTTCCGTTTCTTTGGAAAAGTAGGAGAAAAGACATGAATTACGCGACGATCAAAAATTGTGACATTGCCAACGGCCCCGGCGTTCGGGTGAGCCTGTTTGTCTCCGGCTGCACCCACCATTGCCCCGGGTGCTTTAACGAGGTGGCCTGGGATTTTGACTATGGCCAGCCCTTTACCCAGGAGACCATCGATACCATCCTCAAGATGCTGCGCCCCAGCTATATCCGGGGGCTGACCCTGCTGGGGGGTGAGCCTTTTGAACCCCAGAACCAGGGCGCGGTGGTGGAGTTGCTGCGCCAGGTGAAGCGGGAGCTGCCGGAAAAGAGCGTCTGGGCCTTCTCCGGCTACCTGTTTGACAAGGACATCCTTTCCGGCCGTTTGGGGGATACCCGGGAATACCTGAGCTATCTGGACGTACTGGTGGACGGCCCTTTCGTGGAAGCCAAGAAGAATCTGTCTCTTCGGTTCCGGGGTTCGGAAAACCAGCGGCTCATCGACGTTCCGGCGTCTCTTGCCTCCGGAAACGTTGTTTTGTGGACAGATTGGCAGGGAGAGGGAAGGGGGATGAAGTAAATGGCTGGGATTCGTGTGAAAATCCTAAGGCAGGGCGCCCGTCTTCCCTCCTACGGTACCACCGGAGCGGCAGGAGCGGATCTGTATGCCTGTCTGGAAAGTCCTGTGACCATTCAGCCGGGAGAAACGATGTTTCTGCCCACAGGAATTGCCCTGGAGGTTCCCCAGGGCTGCGCAGGGCTGGTTTATGCCCGCAGCGGAATGGCCTGCAAGCGGGATCTGGCCCCGGCCAACAAGGTCGGCGTGGTGGACAGCGACTACCGGGGGGAGATCACCGTGGTGCTGCATAACCATGGCAAAAAGCCGCAAACTGTGGAAAACGGGGAACGGATTGCCCAGCTGCTGATCACACCGGTGCTGACGCCGGAATACACGCTGGCTGAGGAATTGTCCGATACCGCCCGCAGCGGTGGCGGATTTGGCTCCACCGGTAAATAAATTGGTGCTTTTGATAAAATTCTGGTAAAGTTTTTGTAAAATTTACTCTTAATTTGTCACTGTACTTTTTACGGGATTTTCCCTATAATGGTATATGTCCGGTTTCGGGCAATCACGTAGAGATGTTTAGGAGCTTCATATGGAGATTTTAAAAGCCATTATCCAACTGCTTGGCGGTCTGGCCATGTTCCTGTACGGCATCGAGGTTATGGGCGACGGCTTGAAAAACAGCTCTGGCGCCGCGTTGAAGCGTGTGCTGGAAAAGGTGACCGGAAACGTGCTGATGGGTGTGCTCACCGGTGCCCTGGTCACGGCTGTGATTCAAAGCTCAACGGCTACGATCGTTTTGACGGTCGCGCTGATTGGCGCGGGCGTGCTGAACCTGAAGCAGGCGGTGTCCATTGTGATGGGCGCCAATATCGGCACCACCATCACGGCCCAGATCATCCGCTTGTCCTCCATTGAGGCGGGGGATAATCTGCTTTTGATGCTGTTTGACACCGAGACGCTGGCGCCTGTGGCTCTGGTTGTGGGCATTATCCTGCTGATGTTTGTCAAGACCAAGTCCTCCAAGACCATCGGCGACATCTTCGTTGGCTTTGGTGTGCTGTTTGTGGGCTTGAGCTTGATGACGGACGGCGTGAAGCCCTTGATTGGTACGGATGCCTTTAATGCGTTTATCGGTTTCCTGGGCAATCCTCTGTTCGGTATTTTCTTTGGCTTGGCGCTGACGGTCATTGTCCAAAGCTCCTCGGCTACTGTTGGTATGCTGCAAACGGTGGCCTCCGTTCCCGGTTCCGGCGTGACCTTTGCCATGGCCTATCCGGTGATTATGGGTATCAATCTGGGCACCTGCGTGACCACGGCCATGGTTTGCTCCATTGGCTCGTCCAAGGACGCCAAACGAACCGGCGTGGTGCATATTGCGTTTAATACCATTGGTACGGTGCTGTTCTTGGTGGTTATGACGCTGATGCAGAAGGCTTCTGTCTTTGGGGCCGAATTCTGGGTACGCTCTGTGGGCAGCGGCGAGATCGCCAATTTCCAGACGGTGTTCAATCTGCTCACTGCCATTGTGCTGGTGCCCTTCGCGGATTGGCTGGTGAAGCTGTCCATGCTGATTGTGAAGGAGGACAAGCCTGCCGAGGATCGCCATCCGGAACTGCACACCCTGGACGAAAAGCTGTATATCTCTCCCGCTGTGGCCGTATCTGAGGCCATCAAGGCCGTGGCCGCCGTAGGCAATCTGGCCCGGGAGAACTTTGAAAAGAGCTGCCGGGTTCTTGCCAAGTATGATCCGGTGCTGGTTAGTGAGATCAACGCCGATGAGGACTGCATCGACCAGTTTACCGACCAGACCGACCGCTTCTTGATCGGCCTTTCCAAAAACGTGGAGACGGAGTGGGACGACCGGCAGCTGGATATGCTGATGCAGACCGTTCCCAATTTTGAGCGTATCGGCGACTATGCCACCAACCTGGTGGAGCTGGCCGAGCGGCTCCAGTCCGAAAACTGCACCTTCTCCGATACGGCGAAGAAGGAGCTGAGTATCATCTGCGCCGCGGTCAACGAGATTCTCTCCGTTACTGTGGACGCCTTTGCCAAGGAAGACAACGAGGCGGCCAAGGCCATCGAGCCTTTGGAGGAAACCATCGACGATATGGTGATGATTCTCCGGGATCGTCACACCAAACGTCTGAAATCCGGCGCCTGCTCTGTTGGCAGCGGTCTGGTGTTTATGGAAACCTTGACCTATCTGGAGCGTGCTTCTGACCAGTGCTCCTCCATCGCGGTGATGATGCTGGCCAGAAACAACGAGGATATCCTGCAGAACCACTACGATTATCTGCGGGAGATCCACTCGGGCAGCGATGTGGCTTACCTGGCCGAGCGGGAGCGCCGCCGCCAGCAGTATATCAAGCC
>CAMEWZ010000147.1 GCA_945946745.1 uncultured Clostridia bacterium
TCAGTCAAAAATCAAAGATTTTTGACAGCTTCTCCTCAAGGAGAAGCCTTGGACGTTATCGCGTCGGTGCGCTAAATTACAATTTAGCATATGAATACCAGGAGAACAAAACCGAGCGGTGCCCAATGGTATCACGAATACCACCCAGCCGGGCACGAATTCGCTGCGGGCCGTGCCCGCCGCCGCGCCGCTTAGTGGGCGAATTGGCTTTCGTAGAGCTGGGCGTAGAAGCCCCGCTTTGCCAGCAACTCCTTATGGCTGCCCTGCTCCACAATGTGGCCGTCCCGCATCACCAGAATCACATCCGCCTCCCGGATGGTGGACAGCCGGTGGGCCACAATAAAGCTGGTTCGCCCCTTCATCATGGTGTCGAAGGCCTTCTGAATTTTGATCTCCGTCCGGGTGTCGATGGAGGAGGTGGCCTCGTCCAGGAACAGCATGGGCGGCAGACACAGCATCACCCGGGCGATGCACAGCAGCTGCTTCTGCCCTTGAGACAGATTGCCACCGTTTTCCGAGATCACCGTGTCATAGCCCTGAGGCAGGCGGCGGATAAAGCTGTGGGCGTGGGCCTGCTTGGCGGCAGCAACGATTTCTGCCTCCGTGGCATTGGGCTTGCCCATGGCGATGTTGTCCCGGATCGTGCCGGAGCGCAGCCAGGTATCCTGGAGCACCATGCCCACACACCGGCGCAGCTCCCCCCGGTTCATATCCCGGGTGTTCACCCCGTCCAGACGGATTTCCCCTCCGTCCGGGTCGTAGAAGCGCATCAGCAGGTTAATAAAGGTGGTCTTGCCGCAGCCGGTGGGGCCGACGATGGCAATGCGCTGGCCGGGCTTGACGGACAGGTTGAAGTCCCCGATGAGGGGCTTTTCCGGGACATAGGAGAATTTCAGATCCCGGATTTCCACACCGCCCTGTACCGTCTGCGGCCGCTGGGGATGCTCCGGCTCCGGGGTTCTGGCGGGAGCCTCGATCAACTCGAACACCCGGGCGGAACAGGCCAGGGCGTTCTGCAGCTCCGTGACCACGCCGGAAATCTCATTGAAGGGCTTGGTGTACTGGTTGGCATAGTTGAGGAAGCTGGTCAGATTGCCCACGGAGATGCCCCCGGCAATGGCAATCAGCGCGCCGCTCAGTCCCACCCCGGCGTACACCACGGAATTGACGAACCGGGTGCAGGGGTTGACCAGGGAGGAAAAGAAGATCGCCCGGAGGGAGGCCTTTTGGAGCCGGTCGTTGATCTCGTCGAACTGCTCCAGGGAGGCTTTCTCGTGGCCAAAGGCCTGCACCACCTTGATAGCGCCAATGGTTTCGTCAATCAGCCCGGTTTGTTCCCCCCGGGTGGTGGTTTGCAGCTTAAACATAGAGTAGGTTCGGGTGGCAATGAAATTCGCCACCACCAGGGAAAGCGGGGTGATGCACACCACCACCAGCGCGATGCCCCAATGGATGCGCACCATAAACACCAGGGTGCCCAAAATGGTCATAATCCCGGTAAACAGCTGGGTAAAGCCCATGAGCAGGCCGTCGGCAAAGGTGTCCACATCGGCAATCACCCGGCTGACCAAATCGCCCTGGGGATGGCTGTCCAGATAGCGCAGCGGGAGCACCTGGATGTGGCAGAAAGCCTCGTTGCGGATGTCCCGGGTCACCTGGAAGGTCATCCGGTTGCAAAGCTCGCTCATGAGCCACTGGGCAAAGGCGGCGCTCACCGCGCACACCACCACCCGCCGCAGGTAGACCGCCATCTGCGGAAAATCCACCCGGCCGGCATCCACGATGCAGTCGATGGCGCTGCCAACCAGGATGGGGATATACAGCGTCATGACCACATTCACCGTAGCAAGTACGATGGCCGCAATCAAGGTTGGCCAGTAGCGGCGGATCCGCAGCAGTACCTTTTTCAACGTGGCAAGTTGGTTATGCATCTTCCGCCGCCTCCTTTGGGAACTGGGAATAGTAGATTTCCTGGTACACCGGGCAGGCTTCCAGCAGCTCGGCGTGGGTGCCCTTCCCTACCAGCTCCCCGTCGTCCAGCACCAGAATTTCGTCCGCGTACCGCACGGAGGCGGCCCGCTGGGAGACGATGAAGGTTGTGGGTGGATTCTCCATGCGCCGGATGGCCATGCGCAGATTGGCGTCGGTGGCGTAATCCAGCGCGGAGGCGCTGTCGTCCAGAATCAGAATCCGGGGCTTTCGCACCAGAGCCCGGGCGATGGTCAGCCGCTGGCGCTGGCCGCCGGAGAAATTCACGCCCCCCTGCTCCACGGGCGCGTCCAGCTCCCCTTCCTTATTCTTCACCACTTCCCTGGCCTGGGCCGTTTCCAGGGCTGCCCAGAGCTGGTCGTCGGTGGCGTTTTCGTTACCCCACAGCAGGTTTTGGCGGATGGTGCCCTTGAACAGCACCGCCTTTTGGGGGACAATGCCGATTTTTGCCCGGAGAGAATCCATATCATATTCGCTTACGTCCACGCCGTCCAGCAGCACCTGACCCGCCGCCGCGTCATAGAGCCTTGGAATCAAGTTCACCAGGGTGGTCTTGCCGGAGCCGGTGCCGCCGATGATGCCCACGGTCTGCCCCGGCTGGGCGGTGAAGGAAATGTGCTCCAGGGAGGGCTGCCCTGCCCCGGCGTACTGGGCGGTGACATCCCGGAATTCCACCCGGCCTTCCAGCGTCTGCGCGGAACGGCTGCCGTTTTCCTGGGTGCTTTCCAGCGCCAGCACATTGGCCACCCGGCCCGCGCAGGCGAAGGCCTTGGTCATGGTGATAATCAAGTTCGCCATTTTGATCAGCTCCACCAGGATCTGGGACATGTAGTTATACAGGGCGATTACCAGGCCCTGGGTGAGGATGCCGCTTTGCACCTGTAGAGCGCCAATGCGCACCAGCAGCACCACCGCCAGATTGATCATCACATAGGTAACCGGGTTCATCAAGGCGGAAATCCGCCCGGCGGAGAGCTGCCGCTGGGTCAGCTGCTGGGTCTGGCCCTCAAAGGCCGTGATTTCCGCGTCCTCCATACAGAAGGCCCGCAGCACCCGGACGCCAGCCAGATCCTGCCGGGTGGCGGAGGTAACGCCGTCCAGGGAGGACTGCACCCGTTTGTACATGGGCATGGTAATCAGCATAATGCCGAATACGATCACACACAGCACCGGGATGACCCCCAAAAACACCAGAGCGGACTTAAAATCAATGGTAAAGGCCATCACCATGGCGCCAAACACCACAAACGGCGACCGCAGCAGCAGCCGCAATGTCAAATTGACGCCGTTTTGCACTTGATTGATGTCCGAGGTCATGCGGGTGATCATGGTGGAGGTTCCCAGCTGGTCGATCTGGCTGTAGCTCAGGCCCAGGATGTGCTCCAGCACCGCGTGGCGCAGCCGGGTGGAAAACCCAACGGCAGCCTTGGCGGAGAAATACTGGGCGGTCACCGATGCCAGAAGACCCACAATGCCCAGCGCGATCATCACCAGGCACATGTTCACCACATAGCGGGTATCTCCCTGGGCAATGCCCCTGTCCACAAGGCTGGCAACCACCAAAGGAACAAACAGTTCAAACACCGCCTCCAGCAGCTTGAACAGCGGCCCCAGAACGCATTGCGTTTCATAGCCGCGCATATACTTCCAGAGTTTTTTCAAACCAACCGCCTCCCCCAAATCTGACAGGATTATATCATCCCGCAAAGGGGAATTCAATATGCAATTCAGGAAAAACCATTTTCTTTCGCCGGTGTATTGCTCCAGCTTTTCGATGGTCAGGCGTTTGCGCTCGTGGAAGGAAAGCTCACGGCGCAAGGTGGGGTTCCTTCTGGCCACGGGCGGGTCTGTTTCTATATCCGTATCTATTTCTGCATCCAACCTTACGTATTCGCAACACAGGAAGCAGGCTCTTTTCTTTTTTGCAAAAAATGGTATGATGGGTGTAACCTTTTCACATTGGATTCTTACTACTAGGGTGAGGAACAAAAAAGAAAGGAGTGGTTCTGTGTGGA
>CAMEWZ010000148.1 GCA_945946745.1 uncultured Clostridia bacterium
GTACTGGAATTTCATATGCGGCAGCTCCTTTCGTTTCACCGGTCTTCCGGTGTAAGAATACTATACCACCTTTTTCCAAAATCGACAAGGGTACTCACTCGTCAATTTCGTCTTCCTCATCCAACAGCTCCGCCATGGTCAGGTTGTAAACCGCCTCCGCCTTTTTTTCGAACAGCTTGGCAAGGCGAATGGCCTGGCGCTGGTTGGGCGCCAGCAGCTCCAGGGTCATCAGATTCCCCAATTCATCGTCCAGCGCCATGATGACGGAGTAATCTCCGTTCTCTCTTGGCAGGATCTGGGTTTTCACAAAGCTGCTGCGGCGAATCTGACGGTTGAACCGGGCCACCGCGTTGTCCGCCCGCTGCTTGACGGAAAAGGCAATGGAATCCTCCGTCAGAGAACCATCCGCCTTTCCCTTTTCCGTGATCTCATAGCAGTCATTCTCCACTTCCTTCAAGTGGCCGGACTTCACCATCTCCGGGATGGCGGTGCATACATCGAAATAGCTCAGGCAGTCATCTTGATAGCATAGCTCATAAATCTGCTGGGTGTTCACCGGATAATTCACCCGGGCCATGACGAACAAAATCAGCACCTTGACGTCCATCATATCATGGATAAAGCCTAATCTCTGCATTACAATCACCTCTTACCATGTATTATACAGAATCCTTGTGAAAAATCAAGCACAATGGACGACCCCGGCGCATATTCTGGCGTAAAGGAGGGATGCGACCGATGGATATGCTGATTTATCCGGTCGGCACTACCAAAGCCTGTCAGTATGCGGTCAAAACGCTGCGGCAGTCCGGCATACGGATCATTGACCACCCTGCCCCGGAGGTAACCCACCTAATGTTGGATGTTCCCAGCTTCGCTGGGGACGGCAGTCTTCGGGGCGGCGGAGACCTGGCCCCCCTGCTGCGGATGCTGCCATCGGATATCACCATTGTGGGAGGCAATTTGCAAAATCCCCAATTGGCCCCATACCGAACGCTGGATCTGCTGGCGGATCCCCTTTATCTGGCCAAAAACGCCGCCATTACCGCGGAGTGTACCCTGCGGATTGCCGGTTCTGAACTGGAAACCACATTCCAGGATACTCCCGTCTTGATTATCGGCTGGGGTCGGATTGGGAAGGCATTGGCCAGACTATTACGATCTGTGGGCGCGGAGGTAACCGTTGCCGCCAGGAAAGAAGCCGACCGGGCCATGCTGGCGGCGCTGGGGTATTCCCAGGTATCCATGGAGGACATTCCGCCCTTGCTGCCGGAAATACGGCTGCTGGTAAACACCGCCCCGGCCATTGTCCTGACCAGAAGTCAGCTGTCTGTCTGCCCCGACTGTGTCAAAATCGATCTGGCCTCCCAGCCCGGACTGGAAGGGACGGATGTGATCGCTGCCCGAGGACTGCCCGGCCTGTACGCCCCGGAATCCTCAGGAAAACGGATCGCCGAAACCATTCTGCGACTGACGAAGGAGGTCAAATCATGAACATCGGCTTTGCCCTTTGCGGCTCCTTTTGTACATACGACAAGGTCTTCCCTGTGATGGCGGCGCTGGCATCGGAGCATCGGGTGATTCCCATTTTCTCCGAGGCCGCATGTACCGTGGACAGTCGATTCGGAACGGCGGCGTCCCACGTGGAGGCCGCTCAGAAAATCTGCGGGGCGGCACCGCTGCACACCATCGCCCAGGTAGAGCCAATCGGGCCAAAGAAGCTGCTGGATATCTTGATAATTGCCCCCTGCACCGGGAACACTCTGGCAAAGCTGGCCCATTCCATCGCGGATACACCGGTGACCATGGCAGCCAAAAGCCACCTGCGCAACGGCCGGCCTGTGCTGATCGCCGTATCCACCAATGACGCCCTGGCTGGCGCGGCAGAGAATATCGGCAGGCTGCTGGCAAGAAAGCACTATTATTTTGTCCCCTTTGGACAAGACGACGCCATTGGGAAGCCGACTTCCCTGGTGGCCGATTTCAGCCAGATTCCGCAGGCCATGACAGAAGCCCTGGCCGGGCGGCAGCTACAGCCAGTTTTGATCGGAGCGTGGACTTGATGTCGATTCTGCCCCTGGTAAGAATCGCGATTCTGCCGCTGCTGGCAGCAAGCCGTTTGCTTTGTGAACCGGAATTCCGTGAATGGCGCTTCTACGAGGGTTTTACGACCAAGCTGTCTTTCGGTTCACGGTTCTTACGAACCGCGCTCCGAAAGACAGGGACTTTCCCACGCCCTATCCAACAGTCCACTGGACTGTTGGATACCCCGGCTTTGCCGGGGCCGGGCTTTCAAGTCCCGCCGTCAGCAAAAAGAAAAGGACATCCCAAAGGATGTCCTTTTCTTTTTGGTGGGCGAGGCGGGACTTGAACCCGCACGTCCGCAGTGAACACTAGAACCTGAATCTAGCGAGTCTACCAATTCCACCACTCGCCCATATGTTATGCCGTCCGCTGACGACTTCCGTATCATAACACAGGGCGCAAGATTTGTCAATAGCTGTTTTTCACTTTTTTCGATTTATTCCGCTTCCGTCAGATAGCGGGTGACGCAGTACAGGGTCTGGCCGTTATAGACCACTCTTGACCAGCCCACATCCCGGTTAATGCCGGTGCGCTCCACCACTTCCCCGTTTTTGATGCTGGCAACCACCACGCAATCCGGGTTGTCCACACTGGGCAGGGAACGCAAGTTAACCTCCACTTTCGCCGTTACCCGATCACTGATGGGTTCAAACTGGGTCTGAATCTCCGGCGTTTCCGCCGCGGTGGCAGCCGTTTCTCCGGGCGCATCTTCTGCCGGCATCAGATAGCTGGATACGGCATAGCAGGTTTCCCCATTGTATTCCAGTTTCGACCAGCCATTGTCGCTGACGCCAAGGCGCTGGGCCACCTCTCCATGGCTTAGCTGTCCGATCACCTCCGCGTCCTCCCGTTCCACGCTGGGCAGACGCCGGAGATTGACCTTATCCTTTGCGGTTACCTGCTCGCTGACCGGAGAAAACTGGGTCTGAATGCCGTCCCCATCGGTATCCTGGGGCGCGGCGTTGGGATCATAGTCCAGATCCGTTGTGAGGTAGCTGGTCACGGCGTATAAGGTCTGGCCGTTGAAGATCAGCTTCGACCAGCCATCGGCACTGACCGCGACCCGTTGGGCCACCTCTCCGTTTTGCAGCGTATAGATGACCTGGCTCTCCTCCCCCTGGCTGGGCGCAGACCGCAGATTGGTTTCCACCTTGGCCGTCACCTGTTCCTCCACCATGGTGAAGTTCATCAGCGCCTCCACATCCGGGCCAACCTCCTCCGGTTCTTCCTTGGCCCGGCGGGGCTCTATGCCATCGTAGCCAAAATACGCAATATTCAAATCCACATTCTGACCAATGCCGGGAATGGAGCCGGTCATGCTGTACTGCCACATATGGTGGTCATCCGGATAGCTGGACTGGGGGGATTCGGGGTAGGGAGCTTCCGGATACTGGGCCACCCAGATCTTATAGCGCTTGGCAATCCGGGTGGTTTCCCATTTGGTATCGAATTGCAGCTCGTTTTTGGAGCCGTAGAACATCCCTTCATAGCCCAGGCGCTCGATGGTTTTTAAGAAAGTAAGGGCAATATCCGTCCGCTCCTCCTTGCTTAGGGCATACTGGCGGCTGTCCGGATTCTGGAACCCCTCACAGTCATAGGCCACCGGATAGGTGATGGGGTAATCGTTCAGAATCTGAGCTGCCCACTTGGCCTCCTCCACCGCCTCTTCCTTCGTCACCGCGGTGGAAAAGAAATAGGCGCCCAAGGCGATGCCCGCCTTGCTGGCCTCCTGGAGATTATAGCGGGCATTGCAGTCCTCCACGATCTCCCCCTGGGACATGCTCCGGTAACCCAGTCGAACCATGGCAAACTGAACCCCGGACTGGGCCACCTGCTGCCAATCGATGGTTCCCTGATACCGGGC
>CAMEWZ010000149.1 GCA_945946745.1 uncultured Clostridia bacterium
TGGTCAACGCCGAGTACGTCACCATGGATTCCGGTACCGGCTGTGTCCACACCGCCCCCGGCTTCGGCGCGGATGACTATCAGACCTGTATGCGCTACGGCA
Source organism: uncultured Clostridia bacterium (assembly GCA_945946745.1). Taxonomy (GTDB): domain Bacteria; phylum Bacillota; class Clostridia; order Oscillospirales; family Oscillospiraceae; genus Faecousia. Next base: position 103 of record CAMEWZ010000149.1, read on the forward strand.
TGGAGCTGGTGGTGCCCGTGGACGACTATGGCCGCCACACCGACTACGCCGGCAAGTATGCCGGTATGAAGACCGAGGAGTCTAACCCCGTGATTCTGGCGGACATGAAGGAAAGCGGCGTGCTGTTCGCCTCCGAGGAAATTGTCCACTCCTATCCCCATCACGACCGCTGCAAGAAGCCTGTCATCTTCCGGGCCACGCCCCAGTGGTTCTGCTCTGTGGAATCCTTCAAGGATCAAGCCATCAAGGCCATCGAAAACGTCCAGTGGTATCCCGCCTGGGGTGAGGATCGGATGACCAGCATGATCCGGGAGCGAGCCGATTGGTGCATCTCCCGCCAGCGCCGGTGGGGTCTGCCCATCCCGGTGTTCTACTGCAAGGATTGCGGCAAACCTGTGTCCACCCCCGAATCCATTGCCAAGCTCTCCGCTCTGTTCGACGAGCACGGCTCGAACATCTGGTTCGAGAAGGAGGCCATGGAGCTGGTGCCCGAAGGCTTCACCTGCCCCCACTGCGGCGGCAAGGAATTCGACAAAGAAACCGACACCCTGGACTGCTGGTTTGACTCCGGCTCCACCCACTATGCTTCTCTGATGCACCGCACTCCCGAGCTGTGGCCTGCCGATGTATATCTGGAGGGCGCCGACCAGTATCGTGGTTGGTTCCAGTCCAGTCTGCTGACCTCTGTCGGTGCGCTGGATCAGGGCGCTCCCTTTAAGCAGGTGCTGACCCACGGCTGGACTGTGGACGGCCAGGGCCGGGCCATGCACAAATCCCTGGGCAACGGCGTTGACCCTGCGGATTTGATTAAGGAATTCGGCGCGGATATTGTCCGTCTGTGGGCCGCTTCCTCTGACTATCACGCCGATGTGCGCTGCTCCAAGGAGATCTTCAAGCAGATCGCCCAGAACTATCTGAAATTCCGCAACACCGCCCGGTACTGCCTGGGCAACCTGAACGAGTTTGACCCCGACAACCTGGTTCCCGCCGATCAGATGGAGGAGCTGGACAAGTGGGCGCTCACCAAGCTGAATGAGCTGGTAGCTGTCTGCCGCAAGGCGTATATGGGCTACGAATACCATCTGGTCACCCACGCCATCAATGATTTCTGCGTGGTGGAGCTGTCTTCCTTCTATCTGGACATTCTGAAGGATCGCCTCTATTGCGAAGAAAAGAACGGACTGCGCCGCCGCTCCGCCCAGACGGCCCTGTTCTTGATTCTGGACGCCATGACCAAGGTGTTTGCCCCCATTCTGGCCTTCACCTGTGACGAAATCTGGCAGGCCATGCCCCACCGCTCCGGCGACGATGCCCGGAATGTGCTGCTGAACCAGATGCCGGAGAGCTTTGACGCCTACGCCCTGGATGACGCCGCCATGGACAAGTGGAACACCATCATGAAGCTGCGTCAGGATGTCAACGGCGTGCTGGAAAAGGCCCGTGCCGACAAGCGCATCGGCAAGGCGCTGGAAGCCCATGTGACCCTCCAGTCCGAGGACGCTGCGCTGAAGGCCGCCTGCGAGGGTGTGAACCTGGCGGAGATCTGCATCGTATCTACCTGCACTTGGGACGCCCCCGAGACCGGTGCGGAGGTGGGCAATGGCGTGAACTTCCCCGCCTTGACCATCGGTGTCAGCGAGGCCAAGGGAGTAAAGTGCCCCCGCTGCTGGATGCACAGCGAGCAGGCCAACGCCGATGGCCTCTGCCCCCGCTGCGCCGCCGTCGTCGCCAAGCTGGACGTAGAATTGGCATAACACAACCAAACGCCCCGAACGTTCTTTCGTTCGGGGCGTCACGCGCGTCTCCCTCTTGACAAAGGGAACACAGCGTGGTATTCTGTAAAGGAACTGAACAGTATCTTCAGGGCGGGGCGAAATTCCCCACCGGCGGTATAGTCCGCGAGCGCGTCTGCGTTGAATCGGTGCAACTCCGATACCGACAGTATAGTCTGGATGGAAGAAGATACGCAAGCTACTTGCGTTTATTTTCGCGCCCTGGGTCTATCCCCAGGGCGTATTTTCTTTCAGAGGTGACAAAAATATGACAACCTTATGGCAACAAACTCTTGATAACCTGTCGTTTGTGCTGATGTGTATCGCGCTGGTGGTGGGCCTGGCCCTGCTGGCCCGGCTGGCGGAGCGCTTTCTGCCGGAAAAGCGGACGGTAAGCTCCGCCCGGCGGGTGAGCATCATTGGCATCTGCGCCGCCATCGCAACAGTGCTGCACGTGCTGGACTTCCCCCTGTTGTTCCTGGCGCCGGGATTTTATAAGCTGGACTTCTCAGAGCTGCCGGTGCTGCTGTGCGGCTTCTACTTAGGGCCAAGCGCGACGGTGATCTGCGAGGGCGTGAAGATTCTGCTGAAGCTGCTGCTGAAAAGCACCTCCACTGCCTTTGTGGGAGATCTGGCCAATTTCGTGGTGGGCTGCTCCTTTGTCCTGCCTGCCACCATCTTCTACCACGCCCATAAGAGCAAGCACAGCGCCGTGATCGGTCTGGTTCTGGGCACTGTCTCCATGACCATCCTGGGCAGCGCCTTCAACGCGGTCTATCTGCTGCCCAAATTTGCGGAGCTGTACGGCATGCCTCTGGAGGCCATCATCGGCATGGGCGCCGATGTCCACGCCGGTGTCCACAATGTATCCACCTTCGTCATGCTGTGCGTGGCGCCGCTGAATCTGGTCAAGGGAACCGTGGTATCGCTGCTGACCTTGCTGCTGTATAAGCGGGTGGCCCGGCCCCTGTTTGGCATACGGTCGTGATTTCCCCTCGCCGCAGCCGGGATGGCTGCGGCGATTTTTATGCTTTACTTCATGGCGCTTCGGTGATATAATATGGCAAAATTCCTGCCAAAACAAGGAGGAAACCCAATGCGCATTGTGGTAAAAATCGGAACATCGACCTTAGCCCATCCCTCCGGGCATCTCAATATTCGCCGGGTGGAGTCTCTGTGCCGGGTTTTAAGCGATATCAAAAACGCGGGGCATGATCTCATCCTGGTGTCCTCCGGCGCCATTGGCATGGGGGTGGGCAAACTGGGCCTGCGGCAGCGGCCCCAGGATATTCCCACCAAGCAGGCAGCGGCGGCTGTTGGGCAGTGTGAGCTGATGTATACCTACGACAAGCTGTTTGGCGAATATCACCATACCGTGGCCCAGCTTCTGATTACCGGAGACGACACCGCCAATGAGACCCGGCACCGCAATTTTACCAACACCCTGAACCGGCTGCTGGAGCTGGGGGCGCTGCCCATCCTCAACGAGAATGACACGGTGGCAACGGAGGAGATCGTCATTGGCGACAATGATACCCTGGCCGCCATTGTGGCCAAAAGCGTCCAGGCGGATCTGCTGATCCTGCTTTCCGACATCGACGGCCTGTATACCGCCGACCCCCACACCCATCCCGAGGCCCGGCTGCTACATCGGGTTACCCGAATCGACGACAGCATCCGGAAACTTGCCGGCGTCAGCAGTACTGCCCAGGGCACCGGCGGCATGGTCACCAAGCTCCGGGCGGCGGAAATCTGCCTGGATTGCGGCTGCGATATGGTCATCGCCAATGGCAGCAATCCCAATCATCTATACGACATTCTGGACGGCAAAGAAACCGGCACCCGCTTTGTGTGCGCAGCAAGCCGCCGGGAACCGCAATACACATAGGAAAAAGCGCCTTTAGCGGGGTGTTCGTAAGACAGTTAACGGAGCGTATCGGTACTGATGCGCTCCGTTTCTTATGCCATTGTGACCTATGGAACCGTTGCTGGCAGCCTTCTTGGCTCTCCCTCTGGGAGAGCTGTCACCGAAGGTGACTGAGAGG
>CAMEWZ010000150.1 GCA_945946745.1 uncultured Clostridia bacterium
TGGGTTTTCCGGTTTTGCCTTACTGCCCCTGGGATTCCGGGTGAAAAAGGCAAAGGTATTGGCCCCGATGGACAACGCCGTATCCACCATAGCCGCGTTGCCGGCGCTTGCCGACAGGTGACAGCCAAAAAACATAAAAATCACGTCTCCTTTTTGGGCATTATAACACATTCCACTGAAAAATGCAAATTTCCTCTTTCCGCTGCCGGGAAGCGTGTGGTATAGTATAAGACAAGCTAGGCATTGGAGAGGCAATCACTCCAATTTTTACTATTTCTCATTTTTGATTGGAGGAAGCGGTATGCCAAAATCAGACAATCAAAAGCTAAAGATCTTTTACATTTTGGACTACTTACAACAAAACTCCCACCAGGAGCACCCGGTGAGAGCGGCGGAGCTGCAAGCCATGCTGGAACAGCAGCACAATATTGTCTGCGACCGAAAAACCGTGTATTCGGACATTCAAGCCCTGCAGGACTATGGCGTGGATATCGTCTCCCTGCCCGGCAAAAATGGCGGCTACTACATCGCCTCCCGGAATTTTGAGCTGCCGGAATTAAAGCTGCTCATCGACGCCGTCCAGTCCAGCCGGTTCCTCACGGAAAAGAAATCCCGGGAGTTGATCGAAAAGCTGTGCAGCCAGTGCAGTGTCTACGATGCCCGGCTCATGCGCCGGGATGTGCTGGTGTCCGGCCGGGTCAAAAGCATGAACGAAACCATTTATTATAATGTGGATGCCATTCAAGACGCCATCGCGGAAAATAAGCAGATCACCTTCCGGTATTTTGACTTTGCCCTGGACGGCTCCCGGAAATACCGGGATCGGGATTACCAAGCCAGCCCCTACGGCCTGTGCCAGGACAACGAAAACTGCTATCTGCTGGCCCATTCCCCCCGCCACGGTGTCACCTCCTACCGGGTGGATCGGATGAGCGACATTCAGCTGACCCAGCTGAGCCGGACGCCCTGCCCGGAGCTGACAGGGAAAAAACTGGTGGAGCACGCCAACCGTCTGTTTCAGATGTACTCCGGGGAAAGCGCCACGGTGAAGCTGCGGTTTCACAACAGTCTGGTCAACGTGGTTCTGGATCGTTTTGGCCGGGAGACCATGCTGATCCCCGACGGCGAGGAGCATTTTGTGTTTACCGTCAACGTAGCCGTCTCCCCTATGTTTTTAAGCTGGGTCATCGGCTTCGGGAGCAAAGCGAGGATTCTGTATCCCCAAAGTGTGATCGATGCCTGCAAATCCATGTGCCAAGACGCGTTGGCGCAATACGAAGCCGCTAGACCAGGGTGAACGAGGCAAACACATCCCGCCAGACGATTTGGGTTTTCTCCGTGGAGTCGGCGTCCCGGAGGACGGACATGCAGTAGTGGTAATTCCCATCGTCCAGAATCACCGCCCGGCCCAGCCGTTCTCCCTTCTCTCCCGCCGATGCCCAGACGAATTCGTAGCGATCGACTCCATCGCGCTGGGTCTGCATCACCGTCAACTCCTCCCGGCTGTAGCCGCAGATGTGCTGCATGGTGGCGTTCAAATCCCCGGCGGCCATCGTCTCCAAAACCAGTTCATAGTCCTCGCACAGATAGACCTGCTCGCTGTCGCTTTCCAGCACCGGGGCAACGGCATTGTCCGGCAGGCGGACATCCGTCTGTCTGGGGCTGGCCATGGCTGTCTGGGCCAGGCTGTCCGACAGCGTTTCCAGGGTTTCTTGCGCAGCGCAGCCGCTGAGAGTCAGCACCAGCGCTGCCAAAATCCAACATGTTTTCAAAACCATCCCTCCCGAAAGGAATCCCTATGAAAGAGCTACTCCTTCTTTACCTGCTTCTAATCAATGCGCTGGGCTTTGCGCTTATGCTTGCGGACAAGTGGAAAGCCCGGAAAAATCTCTGGCGAATCCCCGAAGCCACTCTGATGACCGTCGCCGCCCTGGGCGGCAGCATCGGGAGCCTTCTCGGCATGTACACCGTCCGGCACAAGACGAAGCACCGCAAATTCACCGTGGGCATTCCGCTGATTCTGGGCTTACAGCTTCTTCTGGCTGTTTTTCTTTTGTCCAGGTAAAGCATTCCCGGTGGAACCGAAAAAGGCCGCCATAGAGAACCTGATGGCAGGTTCTCCATGGCGGCCTTATCGCAGTGTGTTCTTTTATCGGGCGGCCTGGACGCACTCCCGGACGATTTTTTCCATCTGGGGCAGATGCTTTTGCATATCCTTTGCCAGAGCAATCTGGCACCGTGTGCGCACCAGGTTGTGGTCGGGAGCATTGATTTTGAAATACAGATCTCCGTCCAGGTAATCCGCCAGGAACCGGGTTGCCAGCTCCGCGGTGAGAACAAAGCAGCTCAGCGCCAGAGTCTCCACTTCCTTCTGTGTCATGGTTTTGGCGGTCATGGACAAAAAGCCCTCGGCAAAGGCACGGAACACCTCCAGATTCACCCCTACCTTATCCGTCTCCCGGCAGTCCTCCTCCACAAAGTTGGCGGCGAACCGGATGGCGTCTCCGAAATCGTGGCCCATCAATCCCGGCATCACCGTATCCAGATCAATGACGATCATGGCGGCGTTATCCACGGGGTTGAACAGGACATTGTTGATCTTGGTATCGTTGTGGGTCACTCGCAGGGGCAGTTCCCCGGCCCGCTGGAGATCCGTCAAGGTACAGGCCAGATCTTGTACGGATAGCAGGTAGTCAATCTCCTCCCGCACTTCCCCAGCCCGGCCCGCCTTGTCCTGTTTTACGGATTCCAGCAGCTTTTCGTAGCGCTGGCGGGTATCGTGGAACCCGGGTATGGTCTGGGTCAGCTCGGAGATGTCAAAATCCGCCAAATCCATCTGGAATTCGCCAAAGGCCTTTCCGGCGCTGCGCACAATGTTCAAATCCGTGACGGAATTGTAGGTGACGGAGGGCACATAGTTCGTCATCCGCCAGAAGTTCTGCCCATCCACCACATAGGTCTTGCGATCCGCGGTATGGTGAAAGTGCAGCGCCAGCTGCCCCGGCTTCTTGGCCCGGATGTGCTCGGTGACCTTATCAATGTTTTCCATCAAGCCCACGGGGTTGCGGAAGGCATAGGTATTGACATTCTGCACCAAAAAGGACTTGGAGGTACCATCCGGCATCCGGAAATTCACCTTATAGGTGTGGTTCACGTTTCCCATCTGGATGGTTTCGTAGCCTAAGTACGCGTAGTCAATGCGGAACAGTCTGCTGACTTCCAGCAGCTTCTGATATAAGTCCATGGGGGATCTCCTTTCGGATTGGCTTTTTGCCAGGAGCTAAATTTTTCTCAACCTGTTAATAGTATCCTAAAATCCGCCTTTTGTCAATCGAAAGACGCTTTCTGTCCTTCATCCCGATTGCGCAAGGAAACCACCGCAGAAACACCAAAATCCGCGGTGGTCATTTCCCTTTTCGTCAAACCTCGCCGGGAAACAGCTTCTCAATTGCCACCCGGGCCGCATCCTGCTCCGCCCGCTTTTTGCTGCTGCCGGAGCCTCTGCCCACCACCCGGCCATTGAGGGAAACCTCCACGTCGAAGCTTTTGTCGTGATCCGGGCCGGACTGTCCCACCAATGCGTAGGCCAGGGCCTGGTTTTTCTTCTGCTGCACCAGCTCCTGAAGCTGGGTTTTATAGTCCACATTGTGCAGCTTGGTCACCGGCACCTCCACCAGGATGAACCGGCGCACCACCTCCAGGGCCGCCTCCAGACCGCCGTCCAGGAAACAGGCGGCGATGACGGATTCCATGGCGTCGGCCAGGATGGAATCCCGGCTGCGGCCGCCGCCCTGCTCCTCGCCGTGGCCCAGCAGCAGGTAATCGCCCAGGCCGATCCGGTTGGCCGCGGCGGCCAGGGTGGTCTCGCAGACCATGTCCGCCCGCATCCGGGTCAGCTCTCCCTCAGGACGGTTGGGG
>CAMEWZ010000151.1 GCA_945946745.1 uncultured Clostridia bacterium
CCGCCGGCAAGTTCTCCTCCTCCACCGTCAAGAAGACCTTCGAGACCCTGGACATCGAGAACAAGATCAAGAACCGCACCCTGATCATCCCCGGCAAGGTTGCCGTCATGAAGGGTGAGATTCAGGAGAAGCTGCCCGGCTGGAACGTGGTTGTCGGTCCTCTGGAGGCCGTTCAGCTGCCCAAGTACATGAAGGACAAGGAGTACGAGGCTGCCGCCAAGGCCGCCGCAGCCGAGAACGCTGCCAAGGCTGCCACCGCTGTGGAAGTCAAGGAGCTGTCCTTCGACGAGCTGCTGGCTACCAAGGTTCCCGAGATCAAGGTCGTGGACATGGGCGTCAAGTACAAGGGCCACAACCCCGAGTCCCCCACCTTCGTCACCATCGGCGAGCGTATCCACTGCATCGCTCCCTCCATCCGCAAGGCTATGGACGAGCGGGATCCCGAGCCCATCTTGAAGCGTGCCGCTGAGCAGATCGCTGCCGGTGCCACTTATCTGGATGTCAACATCGGACCTGCCGAGAAGGACGGCCCCGAGCGTATGATGTGGGCTGTCAAGCTGCTGCAGGAGAACTTCAACAATGTGCCTCTGGCGCTGGATACTGCCAACAAGAAGGCTATCGAGGCCGGTATCAAGGTCTACAACCGCACCAACGGCAAGCCCATCGTCAACTCCGCTGACGCCGGCTCCCGTATCTCCTACATTGACCTGGCTGCTGCCAACGACGCCATCTGTATCGCCCTGTGCTCTGCCGACGGCATTGCCAAGGACAACGAGGAGCGTATGAAGCACTGCCACAACATGCTGGAGCGCGGCATGAGCCTGGGCATGGATGCCACCGACCTGTGGTTCGACCCCCTGTTCCTGGTTGTCAAGGGCATGCAGGACAAGCAGATGGAAGTTCTGGAAGCCATCAAGCTGTTCTCCAACGAGGGCCTGAAGTCCACCGGCGGTCTGTCCAACAACTCCAACGGCGCCCCCAAGACCGTCCGTCCCATCATGGACTCCGCTCTGGTGGCCATGTGCATGATGCAGGGTCTGACCTCCGCCATCGTCAACCCCAACGACCTGCGCCTGATGGAGACCATCAAGTCCTGCGACATCTTCAAGAACCACGTTCTGTACTCCGACTCCTACCTGGATCTGTAAGCGGGCAGCGCCCGCTGGCAATGCGTGCTTGGCGGGTCTATGATCCAAGACCATTGGGTGGTCGGCCCGGTAACGCGAGGCTGTACAGCGTGTAACAGAACATTTCCCTAGCATTTTATGGCTGGGAGGGAACTCCCTCCCAGCCACTTTGCAATTCCCCAACCGAAAGGAACACCACAATGCAAGTATGGCAGTATTTGCTGCTGTGCGCCCTTGGGGCGCTGATCCTGTTTTTGGCGGTCTGGTCCGCCGCTGTGAAGCGGCGCAGGCGCAAGGAACGAGATTTTACCCGGCGCTTGGAGACGGTGCTTCAGCCCCGGGAGAATGTCAAGCTGGTCTGCCCGAATCGGGGCGGACGGTGGGTGCTGACCTCCAAGCGGCTGCTGATGGAGGACGGCGACGGCTTTTTCGCCATCCCGTTTTCCAAGCTAAAACGCGTACAAGGCCAGGACGCGAATGGGAAAACCACCACATCCCCCGCCAAAATGGCCAGACTCACCGTTAACGGAGAATATACCCTCCACAACACCTGCGAAGTATTTCTGGAATTTGCCAAACAGCTGAAGGCGAAGGTAAAGAAGCCAAAGAAAACTGCGAAAGGAGTGGCGAAGTGTCCAGAGGGAAAAAAGCGGCCGTCTTGATTGCGGCATTTGCGCTTTTGTGTTTGGGATTGTGGATGTATTGGGAGCGGGAAATCCCCTTGACGGACATCCTGCCGGATGCCACTTGGATCAAGGTTCGGCTCCTGGCGGGAGACCCGGACAGCCAGGAACGGGAGCGGGAATTCGCCTCGCCGCCGCTGGACGAGATCCTGGCTGCTGCCGATACCGCCAAGGTCACCCGGGATGGGAAAAATCCCAATCTGTCTGACAAATACTTCCAGATCTATCTTTACCGGGAGGACGGCGATCCCACGGTGATTTATGTCAAAAACACCGGCCAAATCCTGATCGCTGCCGATCTGGATCACTATCGATGTTATGAAGGCGGCGAAGAATTTTATGAAGCGCTTTCTGCGATCTGCGCTGGTCTGCCGAATGCGGCATAAAACTCCGCACAGAATCTGTATATTCAGCCTTACAGGCTTAATATAAATCCAATTTTTTAGAAAATTTGGGAGGAATTTACATGAGTGTATTAACCGATCTGATCTATGGCGGCTCCAATGCTGTTGCGGGCCTGACCGAGGGCGCTGTGAATGACGCCATCGCCAAGTACGGTGCTGAGAAAGAAATTGCCTTCCCCGATACCGCTTACTTCTTCCCCACCATCTACGCCGCTACCGGCGTGAAGGTCAAGACCCTGGGCGACCTGCCCGCCTGCGTGGGCGTTCTGAAGAGTCTGATCACCAACCAGGAGGATCTGGGTCAGGCGCTGAACGCGGGCCTTGCCACCGCCGTGGGCGCGGAGATCATTGAGGGACTGAAATATGTGGATGGTGCCAACCCCTATGAGAACGAGACCGGCATCGGTTTCGTGCCCGATCCCATCATCCGCTCCCTGGGCGTGCCCCTGGTCACCGGCGATATCCCCGGCGTGGCCGTGGTGCTGGGCAAGGCGGACAACGCCGCCGACGTGGTGAAGGTGGTCAAGGACTACCAGTCCAAGGGCATTATGACCTTCCTGGTGGGCGATGTCATCGAGCAGTGCGCTGAGGGCGGCGTGAAGATGGGCCTGGAGCTGCGTGTCATCCCCCTGGGCCATGACGTGACCTCCGTCATCCATGTTGTCACCGTGGCCATCCGCGCGGCTCTGATTTTCGGCAATGTGCAGCCCGGCAATCTGGCTGGCCTGCTGGATTACACCAAGAACCGTGTGCCCGCTTTCGTGAACACCTTCGGCGCCATTGACGCTGTGGTGGTCTCCGCCGGTGCCGGCGCCATCGCTCTGGGTTTCCCCGTGGTGGTGGACATCGACCTGGGCGAGAACCAGGTGCCCGGCGCGCTGGAATCCGTCTGCGATCACAACGAGACGGTCAAGAAGTCTCTGGAGCTGCGGAACATCAAGATCAAGGTCAAGGAGCTGCCCATTCCCGTGGCGTTCGCCGCCGCTTTCGAGGGCGAGATCATCCGGAAGGCCGACATGCACAACGAGTGCTGGTCTGCCAAGAACCCCACTGCCGAGCTGGTGGTGATGCGGGAACTGAACGAGATCGAGGATCACAAGATCACCATCATCGGACCTGACCTGGACGAGGCCAAGGATCTGGCTCTGGCGACCTACGTAGAGGTGGCGGGCAAGAAGATGCAGGTGGACTTTGAGTCCGTCATCGAGCGCAAGTTCCACGCCTGGTTCAACTACATGGAGGGTGTTATGCACACCGGCCAGCGCAACCAGGTTCGTGTCCGTATCTCCAACGCTGCCTACGAGGCTGGTCTGCGGCTGAAGGACTTCGCCGAAGTGCTGTACGTCATGATTATGGACGAGTTCGACGCTGTTGTGGACAAGTGCCAGGTTACCTTGATTACCGATGCCGCCGAGGCGGGTAAGTTCCGCGATGAGATGGCAATGCCCCGGTACAATGCCCGTGACGACCGCCTGGCGTCTATGACCGATGAGGCTGTGGATCGCTACTTCACCTGCATCCTGTGCCAGTCCTTCGCTCCCGCCCACTGCTGCGTGGTTACCCCCGAGCGTCTGGGCCTGTGCGGCGCGGTCTCCTGGCTGGATGCCAAGGCCACCTATGAGCTGAACGCCAACGGCCCCTGCCAGCCCATCTTCAAGGAAGGCTGCATCGACG
>CAMEWZ010000152.1 GCA_945946745.1 uncultured Clostridia bacterium
CGGGGGTCATGGGGGCAAAGCGCACCCCGGACATCATCCCCATGTGCCACCCCATTTTGATGGACGGCATCAATCTGGAGCTGCGCCTGGACGAACAGCGCAAGAGTGTGGAAATTCGGGCCACGGTTTCCTGCGATGGACGAACCGGGGTGGAAATGGAGGCGCTGACCGCCGTATCCACCGCCGCGCTGACCGTCTATGACATGTGCAAGGCCGTCCAGAAGGACATGGTGATTACGGACATCCGCCTGGTGGAGAAAACCGGCGGCGTCCACGGAGATTATCATCGGGAGGAAATGTAAATGTATACAGCGGCAGTGATTACCGTCAGTGACAAGGGCTACCGGGGAGAGCGGGTGGATACCAGCGGCCCCAACCTATGCGGGATTTTGAAGGAACGGGGCTTTGACGTGACCTACACCGCCATGGTTCCCGACGAGTCCGGCATGATTCAGACGGAGCTGCGCAAATGCGCGGACGAATTGGGCATTGCCCTGGTGCTCACCACCGGCGGCACTGGCTTTTCTCCCAGGGACATCACCCCGGAGGCAACGCTGGCCGTGTTGGAGCGGCTGACCCCGGGCATTCCGGAGGCCATGCGGGCGGAATCCATGCGGATCACCCCAAAGGGATGCCTGTCCCGCAGTGTGGCGGGAATTCGGAGACGGACGCTGATTATCAATCTGCCCGGCAGCAAAAAGGCGTCCCAGGAGAACCTCCTGGCGGTCATCGACCCGGTGGCCCACGGCCTGGACATGCTCTACAGCGAAGGCAGCGCCGACTGCGCCAAGTGAATACCAAAAGGCAGCAACGGTTTTCGTTGCTGCCTTTTCCGTGTTATTTGCCGAGGGAACGTACATAGTTCAGCAAGGGCTGAATGGTGTCTTTGTCCGTAAAATCCACCTCTTGACCGTAGGTATCCAGCATCAGCTGATCTTCCGGGCGGAGGTTATCGTAGCCTTTTCGCAGCATGGTCTTGCGGAGCATGGCCATCATGGCTTTGTGGATTGGGCCCAATTGGGAATAGCGGATGCCGCCCCGCAGGTGAAACTGCTTGATTTTCCCGGACATTTCCGGCGTCAGCACCTTGGCCAGACCGGCTTCGATATGCGCCACATTTTCCGGATCCTTGGGATCTGCCAGTCCGCAGGAGAACAGGATGATTTCCTTGCCGGAAATGACATCAAAATTTTTCGCGATGGTGTGGATGCCGCTGAGCCCTCCGGCGTATAATCCGCCGCCGTGGATGATGACGTCATATTGCGCCAGAAGCGCTCCGTTTACATCCTTGCTGTCTCGGAGGTCGCAGGCCAGCTCTTCCGCGATCCACTGGGCGTATTTTTTCGTGCTGCCGTACTTTGACGCGTATGTGACCAGGCATTTCATAAGCAGTCTCCTTTATCAATTTGGTTTCCATATTCTTCCACCCGCTGAATTCCGGCATAAAGCTTTTTGTGCAGGGAATAAAATTGGGCGATTTCTCTTTCGCTGAAATCCGCGAACAGCAGCTGCAAAACCTGGCTGCGCCGGTCGTCCATCTGGGCGGAATAGGCGGCGACTTTTTCGGTTTGCTCCAGGCAGACTGCGTTATTCGCGCCTTCCGTCAGGGTGAGATAGCCCTTCTGTTCCAGGGCGGCGGCCAGCTTTTTGATGTTCTGCCGGGAGCAGCCCATAAGCTTCCCCACATTGGTTAACGTTTTTGGCTCCGGGCACTGTTCCAGCATGGCCAGCAGCAGCCACTGCTTCATGGACAGATCTGTTTGGATTTTTTCGCAGGCTGTCTGCATCCGGTTTTGCTGGATGAAGATGTTGCAAAAGAGCGCCATGACCCGATGGGGGGTGTCGCAATCGAATTGGTGCAAAAGCTTTGCGAACATGAAAGAATCCTCTCCTTGCAGCGGTAACTGGTTACTGCTATTGTAGCAGCTTACCGGTGCATTGTCAACAGGAAAAGCGCCACAGCCCGTTTGGACTATGGCGCAGACATCATACATCAAACCGGTTATATTGTTCACAGCAGTCCAGGCACAGCGTTTTGCCTCCCACCAGGCGGATCCAGTTGGCGCCGGTTTTCTCGCCGCAGCACGCGCAGTCGTAGCTGTCGAAGATTTTGGCAGGGGTGGGCAGGGGGAGCTTCGTCTCCTTTACCCAAAACAGGTCGTGGCAATCGTGGTCAAAGTAGTACCGGGACGATTCCTCCGGGGTCATTCCCGCAGGCTTTGGTTTCAGCACCAGCCGGACGGATTCTCCCGTGGCCCGGTTGTAGAAGGAGAAGGCCTGTTTTCCGGTCATGTGGAACAGAAGATTTCCTTTGCCGATGCTGCATCCCAGCATCACCTGGATGGCGTCCACGCCGCAGGCGTCGTTTTCGGAAATGCACACCACCTGCTCGTTGTCGGAAAAGCCAATGTGCAGCAGCTCCATGGCGTACTGCGCCGCCTGGTAGCCGATGCGCAGCCCGCCGCAGCTGTGGCCGTGAAATTCCACGCATTTTTCCCAAGGTGTCATATCAGTTCAGCTCCGTTTCCGTGACGCATTCGTTCTTGATCCGCCCCACCAGATATTGCAGGGCGTCCACCACATGGGGTCGGATATCCCCGCCTACCAGGACGTACATAATGTCATCGCCAGCGTCCAGCTCCCCCTCGTTGAGCCAGACCCGGAGGTAATAGATCCCGTCCATTTTATAGGTATCGGCTATGATGCGATCCACTTTCTCCGGATCATAGGAGAAAAGCATACCGGTAACGGGCTTGGTATCCTCCGCGCCGTAACGCACCTTGGCCTTGGCGCTTTGCCGAACCGTGCCGTTGTGGGTTAGGTACATGCCGATGTTCGGGGCGCTTTCGTGCTGCTTAGCTTCCCGAAGCCAGGCGTCCATGGAAGGGGATGGCTTTTTGCTCATAGTGGGGTCCCTCCTGTGTTGATTTTCTATAAAGGCATATCGACTGAACTCAGCAGACAGATCAATTGACAGTTGACAGCGGAAAGTTGACAGTTAAGGTGTCCCTTCGGGACAGATTAAAAAATCCAGTGAAAACATTGTCATTTTTATCAAAATACGTCTCATACAGTATTTCAGACAATATTTTCATTCATCCCGAAGGGATACCACAACTTTCCACTTTCCACTGTCAACTGTCCACTCGATTGCAATTTGCTGCCCTGCTGCGTTAACCCGATAAGTGTTTTTTATTATACCGCAATCCGGGCCAGGATGCAATGGCCTAAGGAGAAAAGAAGAAAAGCGCCCTTCCTTTTTGACCGTTGGTGTGCTATACTATCCCCAAATCGGCACAAAGGATGGGATTCTATGAAAGCAGAGCGGGATTTTCCCAAATTCATCATCACGGCCAAGGGAACCAAATGGGTGGAGCAGGGGCATCCCTGGATCTATGCCGCCGAGGTAGTCCGGGAGGAAGGCAGCTGCGAAAACGGCGGCCTGGCCGATGCGGTCAGCGAGAAGGGCAAATACCTGGGCACCGGCTTTGTCAGCCGGGAGAGCAAGATCCGCCTGCGGCTGATCTCCCACAACGCCAACGACCGGTTCGACGAGGCCTTCTGGCGGCGCCGGATCCAATACGCCTGGGATTACCGCAAGACGGTGATGGGCGGCGACATTTCCTGCTGCCGGGTGATTTTCGGCGAGGCGGACGGCTTTCCCGGTCTGACGGTGGATCGGTTTTCGGACATTCTGGTGACCCAGACCCTGTCCGTGGGCATGGAGCGGATCAAGTCCATGCTGTTCCCCCTGCTGGCCCAGGTGCTCCGGGAGGACGGTCAGGACATCCGGGGAATTTACGAGCGAAACGACGTAGCCATCCGCGCCCTGGAGGGCATGGAGCAGAACAAGGGCTGGTTTCCCCTCCCCG
>CAMEWZ010000153.1 GCA_945946745.1 uncultured Clostridia bacterium
ATGGCGGCGGCCACGCCCTGCCGGAGAATGCGCCCCTGGCCGTAGGTTTGCAGCAGCTGATACAGCGCCTTGGCGTCGCTGCGGAGGTTGCCGCTGTAGTTTTCCAGACCGAAATCCGCGATATCCTCGTCGGGATAATCCAGCACCGCGTGGAAGTGGCTGCAAAGATTCACCAGGTCGTCATAGATGGGGGCTAATTTTTTCTGCAAAACGCCCCCCACCTGGCCCGCCGCGTTGGCGGCGGCATCGGCGGTGTCCGCCTCGATCAGGTCGATGACGGCCTCGGCCTGAGTCAGATCCAGCTTGCCGTTCAGGAAGGCCCGCTTGGTGAATTCTCCCCGTTTGGCAGGCCTGGCCCCTGCCCGGTACAGCGCATCCAGCCCTGCCGCCAGCACGGCGGGGGAGCCGTGGCAGTGAAATTCCACGGTGTCCTCTCCGGTGTAGCTGTGCGGCCCCCGGGAGACCACCGCCATGCACTGGTCGATGGCCCGTCCTTGCTGATCGTGCAGAGTGCCCAGCAGCAGCTTTCGGTCTGGGGCATCCCGCAGATGCTTTTGGCTATTTAAGGTAAACACCTTGTCCGAAACGGCGATGCAGTCATCCCCGGACAGGCGGATGATGCCGATGGCACTGACCTGGTTGCCAGTGGACACGGCGGCGATGGTGTGGGACATGGTTGCCCTCCTATATTTTTAAATGTGCTTATCGGTTTTACGCAGCTGTTGGTATTTCGTTGACAGTTGACAGTTGACAGTTGCGGTATCCCTTCGGGATGAATTGAAATAGGGTTGACTCAGCAACTCGGCAAATTGGAATATCCTGTACTGGCGCTTACGGCCACCAAGGCTTCTCCTTGAGGAGAAGCTGTCAAAAATCTTTGATTTTTGACGGATGAGGTGTGCGGTAGAAGGTGAACGGAATGGGAAGTTTTCGGCGAATTCGCACCTGGGTAACGCCGCTATCGCGGCTACACCTCATCCGACCCGGCTGACGCCGGGCTACCTTCTCCTCAAGGAGAAGGCTTTGCTCTGGTGCAACGAATGGTCATTTTCTGCCTGCTGCGTTAACCCGATAAGCATGATCCTATTTGTAAAAAGTTGAGGGGGTCTCCCTCGCTGGCGATAAAATGCATCAGCATATAGGCGCACATGATGGCCACATTTTCTTCCCGGAGAATGCGCCTGGCCTCTGCCCGGTCGGCGAGAACCACTTGAATCTCCTCGGAGGCCTCCTGGTGGCGGCTGGTGGGGCTGCCGCTGCAATAGCCGAACACGGTGCCGCAGCTTTCGTCGGTCATGCCGATGGTGGTAAAGAAGGGCCGGGAATAGCTGCCAGCCTCCACAGGCGTGAACTCCAGCCCGGTCTCCTCGTACATCTCCCGGATACCGGCTGATAGCATATCCTCCCCCGGTTCCACCAGCCCGGCGGGGAATTCATAGACAAACCCGCCCAGAGGATAGCGGTACTGGCGGATCAGCACCACTCTGTCCTTCTGCTCCCCGTATACACCGTAGAGGATCACGCCGTCGGGCTTATTTTCCCGGGTGACGGCTTTTAAATCCCGAACTTCCTTGGCCCGGGAGGCCACATAATAAGGAGAAGCGCTGCCATCCCGGTGAATGGCCTCCAATGCATACAGATTCAGAAAACGGTTGTCCGTCTGCTTTTGAATGCGTCCAATCCGGCTCATAGGCGGCCTCCTAAATCGATCCTGTTTTCTCAGCAAAAGGGGAATCTCGTTAACGAACACCCACCGTAGGGCGGCTTGCCCTCAAGCCGCCACCTGCGAAGCAGGATTCGTATCGTGCGCCTTACGGCGGGGCGCGGTTCGAAATACGGCGGCGGGCTGAGGGCAGATAAGCCCTACCGTGGTGCGCGTTCCTTCGATAACGCACTTTTTATTGTACCAGCCCAAAGCCTTCTCCTCAAGGAGAAGCCTTGCGCGTTATCGCATCAGTCCCTTGCCTCTCCCTCTGGGAGAGGTGGCAGCCGCCAGGCTGACGGAGAGGGCGAGCGCACAATCCATAATAACCGATTATACCATTCCCGTACTAAAAATGCAATATCCGGGCATAATTCCCGAGAGGTGATGGTGGTGACAGACAGGGAGATTCGCGGGCAATTTGACGGCGCGGAGGATTTTATTGTAAGGGAGCTGGCTTGCGGCGGCTTTACCCTCTACGCCTATGCCATTGACGGTCTGGTTTCCGGCGGGGATATGTCGGAATACATTCTGAAGCCCATTTCGGACAATCTGACTGGGGACACCATGAACGCGCTTTATGATGCCGCCTTCCACGGCGGGGTATATAATAGTGTAGCGGATCCCTGCGCCGATCTGGACACCGTGGCAAAAAAGCTAGTCAACGGCTTCTGCGTGGTGCTGTTTCCGGGAGTCGGGGCAATCGCCTTTGAAATCAAAACCGGGGTCAAGCGGGGCCCTTCCGCCCCGGAGGTGGAAAATACCGTCAAAGGCCCAAAGGATGCCTTTGTGGAGACCATCCGGATCAATACCAGCCTGCTGCGGCGGCATCTGCGAACCCCCGACCTGCGGCTTTATGGAACCACCGTTGGCAGACGAAGCTTGACCAACGTAACGGTGATCTGGATCGAAGGCATCACCAATCCGGAGCTGGTGGCGCGGATGAAGGCCAGGCTGGATGCCATCGACATTGACGGCTTCCTGTCCCCGGCGGCGGTGGAGGAATATATCACCGGCTCCCGGGCCACGGCCTTCCCGCTGCTGCAATATACCGAGCGCCCGGATCGCTTCTGCCAGGGCCTTCTGGACGGCCGGGTGGGGCTGATGGTAGACGGACTGCCCCTGGCGTACCTGGCCCCGGCTGACCTGGGCTATCTCCTGGAAAGCGCCGAGGACAGAAGCCGGGATTTCATCACCGCCTCCTGTATCCGCGTCCTGCGGTATGGGGCGCTGCTGACCAGCCTGCTCCTGCCGGGACTGTATATCGCCCTGGTGACCTTTCACCAGAACTGGATTCCGGAAGGCCTGCTGCGTATCATTTTAAACAGCAAACAGGACGTGCCCTTTTCCACGGCAGGGGAGGTGCTGAGCCTTCTGATCTCCTACGAATTGCTCCAGGAGTCCGGAATTCACCTGCCCCAGGCGGTGGGACAGTCCGTCTCCACCATTGGCGGCATCCTGGTTGGCACAGCGGCGGTAGAAGCGGGGCTGGTGTCGCCGGTGGTGCTGATTGTGGTGAGCGTTGCGGGAGTGTGCGGTTTCGTCCTGCCGAACCGGGATTTGGCGGAGGGGATTCGGGTATGGCGGTTCGGAATCGGCATCGCGGCGGCGTTCCTGGGGATCTGGGGCGTGCTATTGGGGGTAGGCCTGCTGGTATGCCATCTGGCAACGATCAAATGCCTGGGGGTTCGGTTTTTAACGCCGTTTCCCAGCGGGAGGGGCCTGTTTCGGAGAAGATTGAACAGCCAGAAAAGCAGGGATCCCAGGCTCCGGCCAGAGGATCGGAAGAATCAAAAATAAAATCCGAAAAAATGGAAAAAACCTCTTGACAAACGCTGCGGGAAATGGTAGTATAAGCAAGCTTTCGGCGCGGGGCGCTGGTGCGTGCGAAAATGCGCAAAGGAAAATGAAAAAACTTGAAAAAAGTTCTTGACAAATGAGATTGCGTATGATAGAATAAACAAGCTAACCGCGAGAGCGAAAAGCAAAAGCTGTACCTTGTAAATTGAATAACGCAAAACGAAATTAACACCTTGGACAATAAATGGATTGTTTAAGCGTAAGCGAAAAAACAGCCAACGA
>CAMEWZ010000154.1 GCA_945946745.1 uncultured Clostridia bacterium
TTATAACCGTTTTTATGGAATTCAGACAGGAATCAATGCGTATCCGAATTGCATGCGCACCATGCAATTCGGTAGGTGCAAGGTTTTTGTGCGAAATAGCACAAAAGCCTTGCACCAGAACAACGCACGAAAGGCTTGAAAGCCTTGGCTTTCAAAGCGTTTTGCGTTGTTTAGTACGCATTATAATAGCATATTTGTACGGAAATTTCCAGTCCTATTTTTGCGGGCAAACGAAAGGAGGACTGCCTTTCGGACAGTCCCCCAAAAATGGGTGCAGCCATTCATCCAGAAACGGGTCATGGTTCCACCGCAGCCAGAATCCGGCGCACCAGCTCGTCCCTGCCATTGCCCTTTTCCGCGGAGAAGGGAATCACAGGACAATTCTCCGGCAACGCCAAATCCTCCCGGATGGTTTTGAGATTTGGTTCCAATTCGCTTTTTTTCAGTTTGTCCATTTTGTTAGCTACCACCACAAAGGGGCAGCCGCTTTCCAGGAACCAGTTTGCCATAGTGATGTCATTGTTCGTTGGCGGATGGCGGTAATCCACGATCAGCACGCCCAGGTCGATGCGCCCGGCGGCGAAATAGTCCTCCATCAGCTTGCCCCAGCGCTCCTTTTCCTTCTGGGACACCTGGGCAAAGCCGTAGCCGGGTAGATCCACCAGGTAGCATTTCCGGTCGATGACAAAATAGTTCACATGGATGGTTTTTCCCGGCTTGTCCCCTACCCTGGCGAAGTTCTTCCGCTGAAGCAATCGATTGATCACCGAGGATTTGCCCACATTGGATTTGCCGGCAAAGGCAATCTCCGGCAGGCGGTTCTTGGGAAAGTCCTTGGGAGCGGCGGCGGAGATCAAAAATTCCACATTTTGAAAATTCATGGTGCCCCCTTACTGCCGCAGCTCCGGCTTGCGGGGCTTGGGCTTGACCTCCCCGGGCAGCTCCGCGAGAATCGCCGGGCGGCTCTCCGCCGGATGGTTCAGCGCGGCATCCAGTACGGTGTCTACCGTTTGGGCGCTGATAAAGTGCAGCTGACGGCGCACCGTCTGGTCGATTTCCTCCAAATCCCGCTCGTTATCCTGGGGAATGATGACAGTGCTGATGCCGTGGCGCAGGGCGGCCATGGTTTTCTCCTTCAAGCCGCCGATGCGCATGACCCGGCCACGGATGGAGATTTCGCCGGTCATGGCCACATCCCGCCGGACGGTGGCCCCGGTGAGCGCCGACACGATGGCAGTGCAGACGGTAACGCCCGCAGAGGGGCCGTCCTTGGGCACCGCGCCCTCTGGGAAGTGTACATGGATATCCTTGGTTTTGTAGAAATCCGGAGAAATACCCAGCCGGTCTGCGTTGGCGCGAATATAGCTTAGGGCAGCGTGGGCGGATTCCTTCATCACATCCCCCAGGTTGCCGGTCAGCTCCAGCTTTCCCGTGCCGTCCATGACGTTGACCTCTACCTCCAGGGTCTCACCGCCGACGCTTGTCCAGGCAAGACCTGTGACCAGTCCCACCTGGTCGGTGCAGGGCAGCCGGTCGGGCAGATATTTCCGCACGCCCAAGTAGTCTTCCAGATTTCTGCCCGTTATGGTAAGACGCTTCCCGTCCTCCTGAGAAAGCAGTTCCATGTCCGCTTTGCGGCAGATCTCCCCAATGGCCCGCTCCAGGTTCCGGACGCCGGATTCCCGGGTGTAGCAGGAAATGATCTCCCGGATGGCGTCATCGGTAATCCGCAGCTGCTGCTTTTTTAGGCCATGCTTTTTCAGCTGCTTGGGAATCAAATGATTTTTGGCGATCATCCGCTTTTCCTCGTCGGTATAGGAGCCAAGCTCGATAACCTCCATCCGGTCAATCAGCGGCCGGGGGACGGTATCCAGGGTATTGGCGGTGGTGATGAACACCACATCGGACAAGTCAAAGGGAATTTCCAGATAATGGTCGCGGTAGGTGCGGTTCTGCTCCGCATCCAGCACCTCCAGCAGGGCGGCGCTGGGATCCCCACGGTAGTCGGAGCCCATTTTGTCAATTTCATCCAGCAGGAGCACCGGATTGGCGGTTCCTGCCTGGATCATAGCGGTCATGATCCGGCCAGGCATAGCGCCCACGTAGGTTTTCCGGTGACCCCGGATATCCGCCTCGTCATGGACGCCGCCCAGGGAAATCCGGGCCATTTTCCGGTTGAGGCTTTTGGCGATGGAGTAAGAAATGCTGGTTTTGCCCACGCCGGGAGGGCCTACCAGGCAGAGAATCTGCGGGGGCATTTCGGGCGCCATCTGCCGAACCGCGATGGTTTCCAGGATTCGCTCCTTCACCTTTTCCAAGCCAAAATGATCCTGCTCCAGAACCTTCCTGGCGGCGGCTACGTCCACCCGTTCCTTGGTCTTCTTGTTCCAGGGCAGATCCAGAACCGTATCCAGATAGTTTCGCAGCACCGCTCCCTCAGAAGAACCGAAGGGCTGCTTTTTCAGCCTGTCCACATCCTTCAGAAGCTTCTGCTCCTGCTCCTGGGCAAGCTTCAGCCCCCGAATGCTTTTGACATAATTGTCGAATTCCTGCTCGTCGTCCCCTTCTCCCAGTTCCTCCCGAAGCACCTTGATCTGCTCCCGCAGGTAATAATCCTTCTGGTTCTGGTCGATGGCGGAACGGGTCTTTTCCTGGATTTCCGCCTCCAGGCGCAACATCTCCACCTCCTGACTCAGCAGCTTGATGGCGCTTTCCAGACGGCGGACGGGATGGAGCTGGCACAGAAGCTTTGCCTTATCCGGAAAATCCATACCGGAATTCTGGGCAATGGAATCGGCAATGAAGCCCGCGTCCTCGCTGGACATCATGCGCATCAGTATGGTTTGCGCGGGATGCTCCGACATCTGGGAATAGAGGTCATACAAGGCGTTGGCCTCCCGGCGCAGGGCATGGGTGCGGACGGTGTCCGACAGTTCCGGAACGGGGATGGATTCCACAATCCCCTCCAAATACGGGTCGCTGCGCTGAAGCTCGGTGATCTTGCCCCGGCAGATGCCCGTAACCAGAATCCGCAGATTCTCCCCCTGGGTTTTCAGCACCTGCTTGACCTTGGCAACGGTACCGACGGCATACAGATCCGTCAGCCGGGGATCATCCACCAGAAGATCCTTCTGGGGAATCAACAGTAGGGTCTGGTTGTCCTTCATGGCTGCTTCCAGAGCCCGGACGGATTTGGTACGGCCCACATCAAAATGCACCGTCTGCTCCGGGAATACCGCCAGCCCACGGAGGGCCAAAATGGGCATTTTCCCGGCGTAAATAATTTCTGACAAGGGAATCTCCCTCCTTTTGGAAAAAGGGGGGGCAGTTACCTGCCCCCGCTGACATTATCGCTTTCCCGTGAGCTTCTCTCTGGGATGCGCGCTGTCGCGCACAATGACGGGATTACCACCCTCAATGGCTTCGGGGGTGATGACCACCTTTTGAATGGTGAGATCAGACGGAATGAGGAACATAATGCTGGTCATCACCTTTTCCATAATGGCCCGCAGGCCACGGGCGCCAATCTGACGCTGGATGGCCTTCTCCGCTACCTTCAACAGGGCCTCGTCCGTGATTTCCAGGGTCACGCCGTCCATTTGCAGCAGGGCCTGGTACTGACGGGTCAAAGCGTTTTTCGGCTCCACCAGAATCCGCACCAGATCGTTCTGGGTAAGACTCTGCAAGGTGGTAATCATGGGCATACGGCCCACCAACTCCGGAATGATGCCGAATTTCAGCAGGTCGTGAGGCTCCACCTGGCT
>CAMEWZ010000155.1 GCA_945946745.1 uncultured Clostridia bacterium
CATCTCCGCCAAGCTGGTGGCCAACATGCTCACCGCCGCCGGTGCTGACCGCATTTTGACCATGGATCTTCACGCCGCCCAGATTCAGGGCTTCTTCGATATTCCCCTGGATCATCTGCTGGGCAATGTGACCTTCGTGGACTACTTTATGAAGAAGTTCCCCGAGGAAACCTACAATCATGAGGACTTCGTGGTCGTTTCTCCCGATGTCGGCTCCGTTGGCCGCGCCCGGAATTTCGCAGCGAAGGTGCACATGGGCCTCGCCATTGTGGACAAGCGCCGTCCCAAAGCCAACGTCTCCGAGGTGATGAACATCATCGGCGATGTGAAGGGCAAGACCTGCATTCTCTACGATGACATGGTGGATACCGCCGGTTCCCTGTGCAACGCTGCCAAGGCCCTGGTGGAGCTGGGCGGCGCCAAGGAGGTCTACGCCTGCGCGACCCACGGCGTTCTGTCCGGCCCCGCTTACGAGCGCCTGGAGGCCAGCCCCATCAAGGAAATGGTCTTCCTGAACACCATCCCCGAAGTGGGCAACACCCCCTCCGGCAAGTGCAAGTTCCTGGATGTAGCCCCTGTTTTTGCCCGTGCCATCGAGCATATCCACGGCGCTACCTCCATTGCCGACCTGTTCTAAGCCGTGGTTTCCAAGGAGCAAGGGGAAAGCTGGCTGATCGTCGGCCTGGGCAATCCCGGCCGGGAATACGAGAAAACCCGCCACAATTGCGGCTTCCGGGCGCTGGACGCTCTCGCCCAGCAGCTGGGCTGCAAGGTGGACAAGCTGAAATTCCAGGGTCTGTACACCCAGACCACCTATGGCGGCAGAAAACTGTTCCTGCTGAAGCCCCAGACCTATATGAACCTGTCGGGCCGCGCGGTTTTGCAGCTTTCCGCCTATTTCCACATTCCGCCTCAGCGGATTATCGTGCTGTTTGACGACATCTCCTTGGCCCCTGGCCGGCTCCGCGTCCGCGGGGACGGCTCTGCCGGAGGTCACAACGGCATCAAGTCTATTATTCAGGAGTTGGGCAGCCAAGATTTTCCCAGAGTCAAAATCGGTGTGGGCGCGAAGCCCAATCCGGACTTTGATCTGGCGGATTGGGTACTGTCTACCTTCTCTGCCAGCGAGGAAAAGGCTTTGGCCGTATCCTTGAAAAACGCAGCAGATGCCGCTCTGGCCATCATTGACCACGGCGTGCCAGAGGCGGCTAACCGTTTTAACGGCAGCCATCCGTAACAATCAAATTTTGTCATAAAAACACGGAAAGGGGGATCGATCCCCCTTTCCGCGTTGCCACGTTCTGAGGTATTGTTTCATGGAACCGCTTCTCAAGCTATTAACATCCATCCCGGAATACGTTTCTCTGGTGTCCACCCTGGAAGCCGGGGAAAACGCCGCCGTCACCGGCATCGGGCAGATCAACCGCAGCCACATGATTGCCGGACTCTTCCGGGAGCTGAACCGGCCGCTGGTGGTTCTGTGCCAGGACGACATTGCCGCCCGGCGGCTTCAGGAGGAGCTGAAGGATTTCCTGGGCTTCAGCGCCCCCATTCTGCCCAGTCGGGAGCTGACGCTGTACGACGCCGCTGTGGTCTCCCGCTCCTGGGAGCAGAAACGGCTGCGGCAGCTGTATGACCTGGCCTCCGGAAAAACCAGCCTTCAAATTCTCAGTTGGGAATCTGCGAGTCTGCGCACCATGCCCAAATCCGTGCTGATGGGTGCGGCCTTTACCCTGGAGGTAGGGCAGGAGTACCCCTTGGACACCCTGCTGCAAAAACTCACCGCCGCGGGCTACAGCCGCTGCGGCATGGTGGAGGGCAGCGGACAGTTCGCTGTCCGGGGCGGCATTGTGGATATTTTTTCTCCCGCCGCCGACCAGCCCATTCGGGCGGAATTCTTTGGCGATGAGCTGGACACCATGGGCTATTTTAACCCGGAAACCCAGCGGCGCAGCGATAATATCGATGCCATAACCATCCTTCCCGTGGCCGAGACCCAGCCCTGTCTGCATCCCAAGGGACTTGCCGGTCTGTGCGAGGCGCTTTCCAACCTCATTGCCCGGCAGAAGCGCCGGAAAAATGTGAACGAGGCGCTGGTAGCCACTTTGACCAAGGATCTGGAAAAATACGAAAACGGCCTGCACAATCCGGCCTCTGACCGCTATATGGCCCTTATCTATCCGGAAATGACCACTGCTGCCGACTATATTCCGGAAAACGCATTGGTAGTCGTCTGCGATCACAGCAGCCTTCAGCGCACCGCCCGAAGCCACACGGAGGAGATGGGCATGCAGCTGGACAGCCTGCTCCAAAGCGGCCAGGTCGCCGGGGAGCTGTGCGACTTTGTGGCCCAGTGGGAGGATTTCTGTCACGGTTTAAAGGGCCGGACGGTGGTGTATTTTGATGCCTTCGGCGGCTCCTCCTACCCGGAGGAAAATCCCCCCAAGCAATTATACCCCCTCACTGCCAAGCAGCTGCCCGGCTACGGCGGCAACCTGGACACTGCCGCCTCCGATTTGACACATTACCAAAAAATGGAATTCGGTTCTCTGGTACTCTGCGGTTCCCGCCGCCGGGCGGAGCTGATGCAGGAAATGCTCAGCAGCCGGAACCTGTCCTCATTTTTGTGTATCCCCCTGACCACCCTTCCCAAGCCGGGGCAGATCCTGCTCAGTGACGGCACACTGCCCTTTGGCATGGAATACCCCATGCAGAAGCTGGCCATTCTCACCGAAGGACAGCTGATTTCCCGGGGGGAGCCAAAGCGAAAGGCGCCCAAGAAAACCGGCTCCACCAACCGGCAGAAGCTGAATTCCTTCACCGATCTGACTCCCGGCGACCTGGTTGTCCACGAGAACTACGGCATCGGCCGCTTTGTTTCCATGGAGCAGATCAAGGTGGACAACGCCATCAAGGACTACATCAAAATCGCTTACCAGGGCAGCGACACTCTGTTTGTCCCTGCCACCCAGCTGGATCTGGTGAGCAAGTACATCGGCGGAGGCGGCGAGGACGCCCATGTGAAGCTGAACAAAATCGGTTCCGATGCCTGGCAGAAAACCAAGGCCAAGGCCCGGAAAGCCGCCAAGGATATGGCAGGTGAATTGATCCAGCTTTACGCCGCCCGGAAACGGCAGCCCGGCTACGCCTTTGCCGCCGACGCGCCCTGGCAGAAGGAATTCGAGGACAATTTCCCCTATCCGGAAACCGATGACCAGCTGCGCTGCATCGCGGAAATCAAACGGGATATGGAGTCCCCCACCCCCATGGATCGGTTGCTCTGCGGCGACGTGGGCTTCGGCAAAACCGAGGTGGCCCTCCGGGCGGTGATGAAGGCCGTCATGGACGGAAAGCAGGTGGCAATCTTAGTGCCCACCACGGTGCTGGCCCAGCAGCACTACACCACCGCCATGGCCCGGTTCCGGGGCTTCCCGGTGAACATCGACGTGCTCAGCCGGTTCCGCACCCCCAAGCAGCAGCAGCGCACCCTGCAGAATCTCCGCTCCGGGGCCGTGGACCTGATCATCGGCACCCACAAGCTGCTGCAAAAGAGCGTCCAGTTTAAAGACCTTGGCCTGCTCATCGTGGATGAGGAGCAGCGCTTCGGCGTCAGCCACAAGGAGCGCTTAAAGGAGCTCTCCAAGGGCGTGGACGTGCTGACCCTCTCCGCCACCCCCATCCCCCGGACGCTGAACATGGCGCTCTCCGGCATCCGGGATATGTCCACC
>CAMEWZ010000156.1 GCA_945946745.1 uncultured Clostridia bacterium
CCGTGGAGAATAACCCCAACCGTCCCGAGGACGGCACCCGGGAGGTCAGCTTCTCCCGGAACCTGTGGATCGAAAGTGATGATTTCCTGGCCCAGCCCATCCCCAAGTACAAGCGGCTGTATCCCGATGGCCCCGAGTGCCGCTTAAAGGGCGCCTACCTAATCAAATGCACCGGCTGCGTTACCGATGAAAACGGCAACGTCATCGAGGTACTGGCCACCTACGATCCGGACAGCAAGGGCGGCGACCCCGCCGACGGCCGGAAGGTCAAGGGCGCTACCATCCACTGGGTGGATGCCGAAACCGCCGTAGATGCGGAGGTTCGGCAGTACGAAAACCTCTTTGACGATCCCGACCCCGATGCGGCGGGCAAGGATTTCCTGGCCTGCCTGAATCCCCACTCTCTGGAGGTTCTCACCGGCTGCAAGGTGGAGGCCAGCTTGAAGGATGCCAAGGCCCCCGCTTCCTACCAGTTCATGCGTCTGGGTTATTTCTGCCCGGACAGCAAGGACTGCACACCGGATCATCTGGTGTTCAACCGCTCTGTCAGCTTGAAGGACTCCTTCAAGCCCGGAAAATAAGGCGATCGGCCGCTCCATCCGGGGCGGCCGTTCTCTTTTCTCTTGCATTTTTTGTCAGATACCGATATAATGGTAGCATTCAAGCGAATAAGGAGGTTTTTTCTATGGAAGCAAAGCAAATCCGGCAAAAGGCTCGGGAAAACCTGGCGCCAAATTGGTGGCTGTCCATTGGCGTGGCCGCCGTGGCGGCGCTGCTGGGCGGACTGCTGCTGGGCAGCAGCTTTCTCCCAAACCTGGAAGCCGATGTCGGCAAGCGCATTTTTGGCTCCTGGAACTGGGAAATCATCGAAGGTTTCCGCGTCAGTATCAGCAATGGCATTTTAGGCTTCGCCGCCTTTATCATCGGCGGTGTCCTGGAGCTTGGGTATGCCCAGTTCCTGCTGAAGCAGCATGACGGTCAGCCGCTCCAATTCCAGGAGCTGTTCTCCCAGTTTGACCGGTTCGGCACCGGCTTTGCCCAGCAGTTCCTGCGGACGCTGTATACCGTCCTCTGGTCGCTGCTGCTGATCGTTCCCGGCATCATCGCGTCGCTGAGCTACGCCATGACCCCTTTCATTCTGGCAGAGCATCCAGACCTCACTGCCAGCGAGGCCATCGCCCGCTCCAAGCAGCTGATGGATGGCCACAAAATGGATCTGTTTGTCCTGTATCTGACTTTTATCGGCTGGGATCTGCTGACTGTCCTCACACTGAATCTTGGCAATCTGGTTCTGAATCCCTATAAGAACGCCGCCATCACCGTTTTCTACCGGGACATTACCAGGCAGAAATAATTCGCATTTTTGATATCAAAAAACGCGCCGAACCCAGCCGGGTTCGGCGCGTTCTCTCACTTTTTTGTCTCTTTTTCTTCCTTGATCTGGGCCTGGAGATGAACGGACAGCACCGCCAGGGAGGTGGCCATGTTCTCATGCTGCACCAGAATTCCCGCCGGGACATCCAGATGCACCGGGGCAAAATTCCAGATGGCCTTGATGCCCCCCGCGATCAGCTGATCCGCCACTGCCTGGGCATTTTCCGCCGGAACCGTGATGATTCCCATCAGCACCTTATGGGTGCGGCAGAACTGGGGCATCTTGGTAATGCTGTAAATGGGCTTGCCCTCCTCCGTCTTGGACATCTTGGGGTTCACATCAAAGGCCGCCAGAATGTTCAGACCGTATTCATCAAAGCCGCTGTAGGCCATCAGCGCCTGACCCAGCTTGCCCGCACCGATCAGAATGGCGTCTGTGGTGTTGTCATATCCCAAAAACTGCTCAATATCATCGATCAGCGCCTCCCGCTGGTAGCCGATTTTGGGACGGCCCCCGTCGGAAACCATGGCCAAATCCTTGCGCACCTGCACCTCGCCCATACCCAGGGCGTTGGCCAGGGCGGTGGCGGAAATGTTGGGGGGTGAATTCTCCGGCATATTTTTGAGATACGCCAAATACCCCGGCAGGCGCTTCAGCACGGATTTTGATACTTTTTTCCCTTCCATATAGACCTCATGTTCCTATCGGTATTCTTTTATATCGATAAATTTCATATCGATTATATCATACTTAATGCACAAAATCAAGCGCAGCTTGTCTGCCGGAGCAACTCTTTTTTCAACCGCTGCAAGATCCGCTTTTCCAGCCGGGAAATGTAGGATTGAGAAATCCCCAGCTTCTGGGCGACCTCCTTCTGGGTCAGCTCCTGGCGGCCTTCCAGGCCAAACCGCATCCCCACAATTTCCCGTTCCCGCTCCGGCAGCTCCTCCAGCGCCTGGCGCAGTACGCAGATGTCCACGTCATCCTCCAACGGGCGCAGGATCATATCCTCATCGGTGCCCAGGATGTCGGCCAGCAGCAGTTCGTTCCCGTCGCCGTCCATGTTGATGGGTTCATCCAGGGACACCTCCGCCTTTTGGTTGGCTGTTTTGCGGATGTACATGAGAATCTCGTTTTCAATGCACCGGGAGGCATAGGTTGCCAGCTTGATTTTTCTGTCCAGGCGGTAAGTGCCGATGGCCTTGATTAAGCCGATGGTGCCAATGGAGATCAGATCCTCCAAATTGATTCCGGTATTTTCAAACCGCCGGGCGATGTAGACCACCAGCCGCAGATTGTGCTCCACCAGGCGCTGCCTGGCGGCTTCATCCCCCTGTTCCAGGGCCTCTAGGGCATCCCGCTCCTGCTGTCCCCGCAGGGGCGGCGGCAGAACATCGCTCCCGCCGATGTAAAAAATCGTTCCCTCCCCAGGGAAAATCAGCTTTTTCAGCAGTTCCAGCCACTTCATAGCGCTCCTCCTTCCACGCTTACCAGTCCCTGATACGCACCGCCACAGAACCCCTCCGGGGCAAAGGCCACGATGGCGCTGCCCTGCCGGGAGCCGATGGTCACCTTGTCCAGCCGCAGTCCCAGCAGCATCCCGCCGCTTTGTCCCACCGCCCGGTAGGGGATCAACCGCAGCCCCGGAATGGGCCGCCGGGCCAGGGTTTCCAGGGGCGCGCGAAGCTGCGCCTGGGTGAGGCCGGTGAGATGCTGTCCCACACTGCCGTCCACCACCAGCACCGGCTCTCCGGTGATGGGATCCCGGAGGGTGTTGCCAGTGTCCCGCAGTGCCAGAATGGACTGGCAGTTTTCCCCATAGCACAATGTCACCTGGACATATTCCCTGCCCCCGATCTGCCGGCCGAAGGCGATCCGGCACAGCAGCCACACCGCCCCAGCGCACAGGAGCAGCGGCCAGAAGCCGCCCCTTCCCACATTCAGCGCCACGCCCCCCAGGGCCATGCTCAGCAGCACGAACACCCCGCCCCGCTTCACCGCGTTGGCGTTACAGCCAAAGGCGATCACCGCCATTCCCGCCAGACACACCAGCCGCCAGAGGGTGCCGCTGAGAAAGCGGAACGATGGCAGCAGGCACACGCCGCCGTACACCGCCCCCAGCCCCGCGGCGGCGGCGCACCGCCCTGCCCCCAGGGGAAAACCGGACAGCCGGTTTGTCCCCAAAAGCAGCAAAAAGTCCACCAAAAAGTTCAGAACGACCACCAGATCCAGGTAAACCTCCATGCCGTCACCTCCTGTTTGGTATGAAGGCAGTATACCGCGTCCCGGAGAAAAAGTTGGTCGCAACCCC
>CAMEWZ010000157.1 GCA_945946745.1 uncultured Clostridia bacterium
TCCTTGGCCACCTCAAAGGCGCCGTGGGCCATGATGGCCTTCTCCACCAGATCCTGGATCTCCTCCACGGAAGGGCTGTGCCCCATCTCCTCACAGGAAATCTGGACGCTCTGAGAAATCCGCTGGATCTGCAGCGGGGTCAAGCGAACCTTTTCCTCCGCCGCGTCATTGGCCTTGGTCACGGCCATCACAATCTTTTCAATGTCAAAAACGACTTCCGCGCCGTTGCGCTTGATAATCTTCATGGGGTTTCCTCCTTGGACTCGATAACCTCTTGCTTTTCTTCGTGCATGGCCTATTATACTATATATTGTGGTTTTGTCAAGTACCAGGTACAAAATATTGTGGGCTCATTTTCCAGGCGAAAAAGTTTCCTTTTTCGTGCCCCCATTTCCGGGATGGTGAAAGGCGGGAAAGTACCGATTTCCTTCCAAAGCACAAAAGAAAGGTTTGAAATGCGGTGCGGAATATAGTATAATCACGAAAAGCATTCTTTACATAATTCCGCAGATTCCGGAATGAAAAATGAAAGGAGCCAATTTCATGCAAAAATTTTTCGGCACTTTGCCCTCCGGAGAAGATACCCATTTGTACACCATATCTTGCGGCGGCATCACCGCCGCCGTTACCGATTACGGCGCAGCTCTGGTGCAGCTGCTGGTTCCCGACCGGGACGGCAATCTTTCGGATGTGGTACTGGGCTATGACGACTGCAATGGCTACCGCCTGGGCAGCGCCTGTTTGGGGGGCACCGTGGGCCGCAACGCAAACCGGCTGAAAAACGCCTGCTTCGTTCTGGGCCGCAAAACCTACGCGCTGTCCCCCAACGAAGGCGTTAACAATCTGCACTCCGGCCCCGACTCCTATTACAAGCGTCTGTGGCAGGTACTGTCCCACACGGAAAGCGCCGTTACCTTGACCCTGCACAGCCCCAATGGCGACCAGGGTTTCCCCGGCGACGCGGACATTCAGGTATGCTACCGCCTGGATGAAAACGGAGGGCTGCATATCACCTATGACGCCGTCAGCAATCAAGACACGGTATTCAATCTGACCAACCACAGCTATTTTAACCTGGCCGGACACGAAAAAACCGACGCCGCTATGGAGCAGGTGCTTTCTCTGCCAGGCCGGTTCTTCAATCCCGATGATGCCCAGAACATCCCCACCGGGGAGCTGCGGCCGGTGGAGGGAACCCCCATGGATTTCCGCAGCCCCAAGCCCATTGGCCAGGACATTGGCCTGGACTACGAGCCGCTGCATTTACAGGGCGGATTCGACCACAACTGGGAGGTTTTCTGCAATCCCTGCGCCACCCTGTCTGATCCCAGTTCCGGGCGGAGCATGTCCGTCACCACCGACTGTCCCGGTATTCAGGTCTATGCGGGCAATTTCCTGGACGAAACCGGAAAGGGCGGCGTGTACTACGGCAAACGCTCCGGTGTGGCTCTGGAAACCCAGTTCTACCCCGATGCCCTGCATCACCCCGAGTGGCCCCAGCCCATTACCAAAGCCGGGGAAAAATACCACAGTGAAACCGTATACCGGTTCTTTTGCGTGTAGAATGTGGAGTTAGGAGTGTGGAGTGAAACGTGAGAAGGGAAAACAACTCCACACTCTACACTGCAAACTCCACACTCTCCATGCACTTCCCGTGTTCGGGCGCATAAACTGTCCTATAAGCGTCTTTGCTTATTCTCAACACGGGAGGGAAACCTATGTCAGAGCAAAACACGGACACCCTGCGCTGCGGTTCCGCAGAGCCCCGCCAGGCCATGTCCATCCACACACGGAAGATCACCGATTCCTGTCGGGATAAGGACTGTATTGAGGATCTGCGGGTCTACTTAACCACCGGCTCCCAGGCCATCCTGGACAGCGCCGCCAACGCCCGGGTTCGCTGCGCGGAGTTGCTGTATACTTATATAGATGTAGAGCCCGTGGCTTTCGACCGCAACCACTACTGCATCGACATCACCTTCTACTATCGCATCCTGGCGGACGCCGTGGTCGGCGTGTCCCGGCCCGCCACCCTCTACGGCCTGGCGGTCTTTTCCAAGCGGGCGGTGCTGTGCGGCGAGGACAGCCGGGCCCACATCTACCGCAGCGACACCCGCATCGGCGAGCCCGATGGTCTGACCCGCTACTGCGCCAACCTGCCCACCGCCGTGGTGGAGGTGCTGGATCCCATGGTGCTGTCCTCCAAGGTCAAGGATATCTGCGACTGCGGCGGCAGCGAGTGCCTGACCCAAGTGCCCGCCGCTATCCGGGGGCAGTTTGACGAGGAGCTGGTGCTCTCCGGAGACCGGCGGCGGCTGTTCGTCACCCTGGGGCAGTTTTCCATCGTCCGGCTGGAACGGGATGCTCAGATCATGGTGAACGTTTTGGATTACGCCATTCCCTGCAAGGAATGCTGCGACACCCCGGGCAGCGGCGAGGATCCCTGCGAGATGTTCAGCCGCATCCCCTTCCCTGCCACCGAGTTCTCCCCCAGAAACTGCGACGGAACCGAGGAGAAGGCTTCCGGCTATCAAACCTGCTAGCAGCACACTCCCGGACGGAGGAATTCCGCCCGGGAGACTTTTTGCTTTCCTTCTTGACATTTTGATATCACAGTGATATCATATAGATACATCCAAAATCTGTCAAAGGAGGAATGTAGGATGACAGAGAAAATTTTGACAAAAAACAAAAACGGCATGGCAATGCTGCTGATTCTGCTGGCCGTCGTTGTCGCGGGGTGCATCGGCTTTATTTGGTGCATCGACCGGTTCCATGTGGCGCTGGCCATTTTGCTGGGACTGGCTGTCCTGGCCGCGTGTGTCATGATGGCAGGCCTAAAGGTACTGCGCCCCCAGGAGGCCCTGGTGCTGACCCTGTTCGGCAACTATGTGGGCACCTTGAAAGGCGAAGGCTTCTACTGGGTCAATCCCTTCTGCGCGGCAGTCAATCCCGCATCGGGCACCCAGCTCAACCAGAGCGGCGACGTCAAGTCCACCCGGGCAGCGGAGCCTGGCGGCATGAAGATGTCCCTAAAGATCATGACCTTAAGCAACAACAAGCAGAAGATCAATGACTGCCTGGGCAACCCCGTGGAGATCGGCATCGCCGTGATGTGGCGGGTGGTGGACACCGCCAAGGCCGCCTTCAACGTGGACAACTACAAGGCCTTTTTGTCTCTGCAATGTGACAGCGCCCTGCGCAACATCGTGCGGCTGTATCCCTATGACTCCGCCCCCAATGTGGACACCACCGGCGACGGCCAGGCCGATGACGGCAGTCTGCGTGGCTCCAGCGAGGTGGTGGCAAAGCGGATCAAGGAGGAGATTCAGTCCCGGGTGGAGGAAGCGGGACTGGAAATCGTGGATGCCCGGATCACCTATCTTGCCTACGCTCCGGAAATCGCGGCAGTGATGCTCCAGCGCCAGCAGGCCAGCGCCATTGTGGATGCCCGGAAGCTGATTGTGGACGGCGCCGTGGGCATGGTGGAAATGGCCCTGGAACGACTGAACGAAAACAACGTGGTGGAGCTGGACGAGGAGCGGAAGGCCGCCATGGTTTCGAACCTTCTGGTGGTTCTGTGCGGCAGCAAGGATGCCCAGCCCATCGTCAACTCCGGCTCCCTGTACTGATATGGCGGC
>CAMEWZ010000158.1 GCA_945946745.1 uncultured Clostridia bacterium
CCACCAGGGAGAGGATCCGCTCGTTTTCTTAGGGGTTATTTAACAGCCCCTTTTTTGATTAGGCGTCAGCTCACCTTGGTCACGATCTGGGGAACCTTGGCGATCAGCAGGGAGGCAATGGCGGTGAGGATCATCTCCGGCACCATGTACATGCCATTGTAGACAATGGAGTATACCCAGCCCAGCAGGGAAGGAGACAGGGAGGCCACCAGGTTCGCGCCCCAGGCGGGGAATCCATCCTGGGTGAAGAACCACTCCGCCCAGCCGGAGAACAGGATGTAGCCGGACAGAATGTGGGCCAGATACCGGCCGCCCAGGGCCACCAGGGAGCCACACATCAGAGAAACCCCGGGATTCTTGATCTTATCCCGGAAGATGCCGCCCAGACCCACCAGGGTGAAGGCCAGCAGATAGTCCAGCAGGCACATGATGATGGCGTTGAGAATCATGGTCTCGTCGCCAAAGTAGCCGGGCTGGAAGGCGGCGGCCACGGTTTTCGCGCCCAGAACCATCTCGATCAGCGCGTAGCACACGCCGCTAATTAGGCCCCACTTTACGCCGTGGCGGTAGGAGATCAGCACCACCGGCAGCATGGACACCAGGGTGACCTGGCCGCCGAAGGGCATTTCGGGGATGAAGCTCTTGGAGACCAGCTCCAGGACAATGGCCATGGCCAGCAGCATCGCGCTTTCGGTCAGACGCTTGGTTTTGGTTTGCATGAGAAACCCTCCAAAAAAGAAAAGTACCGCATTGCAATCCGTCCAGGTGCAATGCGACACAGTAGGCATCTCATATATGCATCTTTCCCTCCGACGGTATTGGCCGTATCAGGTTCACGGGTCAGGACGACAAAGCCCAATCTCAGCCGGATGCGTCCGGCCCCCCGAAGACTTCTTTGCTTGTGCGGTCTGGGAATATTATAGCGGATAAATTCCGTTTGTCAACAAAAAAGATACCAGGGCGAGCCTGGTATCCTTCGGATTTCGTTATGCCATTTCCAGCGCCAGCGGCTTGCCGCCTAAAATGTGGAAATGGAGGTGCTGCACGGTCTGGCCCGCATCGGCGCCGCAGTTGCTTACCACCCGGTAGCCGCCGGTCAAGCCCTCGGCCTGGGCAAGCTGGGGAATGACCTCAAAAATGTGGGCCACCACCGCGCTGTTTTCGGCATTCACGCCGTTACAGTCGGGAATGTGGGCCTTGGGCACCACCAAAATGTGGGTGGGCGCCTGGGGCGCGATGTCCCGGAAGGCGTAGATCAGGTCGTCTTCGTATACCTTGGTAGAGGGGATATCCCCCGCGATGATCTTGCAGAATAAGCAGTCCATAGTGAATTCTCCTTACAATCCAAATACATGCACGCCGGTCAAGCTGACCGCGCCCATAATGATTCCCGCCAAAATCACGCCCAGAGAAACGGCAGCCGAGGTGGATTTAAAGCCCATGTCCAAAAAGGACGCGGCCAGGGTTCCCGTCCAGGCTCCGGTGCCGGGAATCGGGATGCCGACAAACAGCAGCAGCGCCAAAAATAAGCCGCTTCTTCCCGCCCGGTGCTTGAGCTTTTCTCCGGCGGCTTCTCCCTTTTCATAGAAATGGGTAAAGAACTTGCCAATGTGCTTCTTGCCACAGCCCCAGAGGATCACCTTCCGGGCGAACAGATAAATGATGGGTACCGGCAGCATGTTTCCCACAACGCAAACCGCCAGCGCCTTGAAATAATCCAGCCCCATGCCAACCGCAATGGGAACCCCGCCCCGCAGCTCGATCAGCGGCACCATGGACACCAAAAAGCATAGTAAGTATTTTCGCAGCATTGTCCTCTCCCAATTCCGTTTTTGTTCATTATAGCACAGGGTTTTCCGGTGCGCAACGCAAAATACGCCGTTTTTTCTTAAATCTTACTTAAGGCATCACCACACAATGGGCACTGCGGGCTTCGGCGGAGCGTTTGCCCCCTTCGGCGGTGCTGCCTAACATTTCCGTTCTTCCTCGGGGATAAAATCCAGGGTGATGCTCTTCAGATGGGTGCGCAGGCGGGTGTACTTGACCCCGGCGGAATCCATCATCCGCTTGGAGGCCAGGGTGGCCATGGAGTCGGCATACTTGTCGGAAAGGTAGTAGACCTCCTTCACGCCGCTCTGGATGATGGCCTTGGCGCACTCGTTGCAGGGAAACAGGGCCACATACAGCTTGCTGCCCCGCAAGTCCCGGCCATTGGCGTTGAGCACGGCATTCAACTCCGCGTGTACCACATAGGGATACTTGGTTTGCGCGCCCTCCCGCTCCCAGGGATATTCATCGTCGGAGCAGCCCTTGGGCATACCGTTGTAGCCGGTGGAGATGATGATGTTGTCCTGGGAGACGATGCAGGCCCCTACCTGGGTGTTGGGGTCCTTGCTGCGCTTGGCCGCCAGCATGGCAATGCCCATGAAATACTCATCCCAGCTGATGTAATCTTCCCGTTTCATGTTGGTTTCCTCCCATTTGGAGATTTTTCTCCATTATACACAAAAAGCGGAACGATCACAAGTACCGCACCGCTTTTTGATGGGAA
Organism: uncultured Clostridia bacterium; assembly: GCA_945946745.1. Lineage (GTDB taxonomy): Bacteria > Bacillota > Clostridia > Oscillospirales > Oscillospiraceae > Faecousia. The sequence goes on from CAMEWZ010000158.1 coordinate 2,552, forward strand.
GATTTTTCAAATGTGCTTATCGGGTTGACTCAGCAAAAGAGGAATTTTGTTAATTAGCACCGCACCCCTTGCCTCTCCCTCTGGGAGAGGTGGCAGCCGTCAGGCTGACGGAGAGGGCGATGGGGCACTGCATTGCCCTCTCCGTCACGGTCAAAGACCGTGACAGCTCTCCCAAAGGGAGAGCCAAGGGTGCTTCGCGCATTAACGGACAATTTCGTGAACCAGGGAACGATACCGAGCGGTGCCCAAAGGTGTAACGATTATTGCCGGGCTGGCGCACGCATTGACAGCGGCGGCAGCTTGAGGGCAAGCCGCCCTACGGAGGGTGTTCATTCGATAAAGAACAATTTTACGCGGGAACGAGACCGAGCGGATTAGGGCAGTAACGATGCCCTCTGCACTGTGCACGCATTGTCCGCGGCGACTCGCCGCCTTAGTCGAAGAAGTTTTTCAGGTTGTCGATGAATTTCTTCCGCTTGGGGGATACCTCGATGGTGCCGTCCAGCTGGCGCAGCAGTTCCTTCTGCTCCCGGGTCAGATGGGTGGGGGTCTCCACCACCACGGTGAAGCGGTGGTCACCACGGCGGCGGGAATTGCCCACCTCGGGAATGCCCTTGTCCCGGAGCACAAACTCCCGGCCGGTCTGGGTGCCCTCGGGAATCTCATAGTCCACCTTGCCGTCCAGGGTGGGCACCTGGATGGTGGCGCCCAGGGCCGCCTGGGTGAAGGAGATGGGCACCTCGCACAGCACGTCGAAGCCCTCCCGGGTGAAGATGGGATGGCGTTTGATGCTGATTTCTACCAGAAGATCGCCGCTGGGGCCGCCGTTGGCGCCGACACAGCCCTCGCCCCGGACACGGACGCTCTGTCCATCGTCCACACCGGCAGGAATCTTGACCTTGACCCGGTTGGTGCGGCGCACCTTGCCCTTGCCCTTGCAGGTATTGCAGGGGGTCTTGATGACCTTGCCCCGGCCGTTACAGGCAGGACAGGTGGTGCTGGACTGCATCTGCAT
>CAMEWZ010000159.1 GCA_945946745.1 uncultured Clostridia bacterium
TTCAGCTCTCTTTCGCGTGCAGCAGGCGCTGCATGGTCTGGCTTTGGGTTAAGTCGGCTTTGGTGTCACCGGGGGTCAGCCGGATGGCGATGTATTTGTGCTGCCGGGTCAAGTTCAGCAGCCCCACGTCCTGGAAAATGTCCAGGCAGGTTAATAGCTGTCCCAGGGACAGGGGACGGTTGGCCCAGCGGACAATCTTGCGGCACAGGCAGATGGGAGATTCCTGGGTTACAGAGCCGGAGGCGGCCAGATACCGCCATACCATGGCCAGAGTGGCCCGATCCGGCAGAAGCCGGGCCGCGTCGCTGGCGGTTAGGCTGCCACCCAGCAGCGCCCGGTAGCCGGAGGCGTCGGGGGAGCACTCCGCGTGGCAGCTGGGGCGGATATCCAGAACGTTCATCTGTACGGTGCGTTCGCCCCGGTATTCGTTGATCTGGGGCGTAAAGGCAATGTCAACCACGTCTCCGGACTGGATGGAGACGGCCTGGGGGGTGGCGGAAAAGTAGATGGCGTTGACACCGGTGCGGCCGCTGCGCAGCCGCAGGCGCATGTGCCGTCCGCCGCCTACCATGGCGATGCGCTCGATGGTGAGATTTTTCATCATCAGCACCGGCTTGGGGCAGCAGTTGCCGCAGGGCTCCAGCACCTCCAGAGATTCGATGTTGGGGATGGTCAGCAGCTCCGCCGGAATGGCGCAGTCCACATCCAAAGAGGTGCGGGGGGTTTCGTCGGAATAGAAGCCTGCGGCCAGGGCGCAGATCTGACGGCGGAATTCCGGGATGTTGCTTCGGCTGATGGTAAAGCCCGCCGCCAGCTCGTGGCCGCCGTAGCTTTCCAGCAGCGGAGACAGGGCGGTGAGGGAGGTGAACAGGTTGAAGCCGCCGTGGCTGCGGGAGCTGGCCTTTCCGTGCTCGCCGTCCAGGCAGATCAGAAAGGCGGGGCAGGCGTATTCCTCAGCGATGCGGCTGGCGACAATGCCCACCACACCTTGGTGCCAGCTTTCGTCAGCCAGGACGATGGCCTCCGGCGGGGCGCCGCTGGGAAGCATGGCCACCGCCTGTCGGTAGATTTCCGATTCCACCGCCTGGCGCTGGCGGTTCAGGTCACACAGCTGCCGGGCGACTTCCCCGGCACGGACAGGATCCTCGGTTAAAAACAGCTCCAAGGCCAGGTCGATCTGGCCCATCCGGCCGGCGGCGTTGATCCGGGGGGCCAGAATGAAGCCGATGGAGGAGGCGCTGACGGTTTTGGGGTCGCAGCCGCTTTCCGCCATCAGCGCGGCGATGCCGGGGCGCTTGGTATGGCGCAGGGCTTCCAGGCCCCGGGCCACAAAGACCCGGTTTTCTCCCTGCAGGGGCATCACATCCGCCACGGTGCCCAGGCAGACCATATCCGCGTACTCTTGCAGCACCGCCTCCTGGTCGCCGCACAGGGCGCTGGCCAGTTTGAAGGCTACGCCCACGCCGGAGAGGTTTTTGTGTGGATAGCCCCCGTCAATCCGGTGGGGATCCACCACCGCGGCGGCCTGGGGCAGGGAGTCCTTACACTCGTGGTGGTCGGTGATGACCAGGTCGATGCCCAGCTCCCGGCACAGTTCCGCTTCTGTCAAAGCGGTGATGCCGCAGTCCACGGTGATGATGAGCTTCACGCCTTCGCTGTGCAGCTGGCGGATGGCGATGGGGTTTAAGCCGTAGCCCTCCTCCAGACGGCCGGGGATGTAGCTGACCACCTCCGCCCCATGACGGCGCAGAAAATCCGTCAGCAGGCAGGTGGAGGTGATGCCGTCCACGTCATAGTCGCCGAACACGGCGATTTTTTCTCCCTGGGCCATGGCCAGCCCCACCCGTCCGGCGGCCCGATCCATGTCGGTCATCAAAAACGGATCCAGCAGCGGAGCGTTGCAGTCCAGGTACTGATGGGCCATGGCGCTGTCCCGGATCCCCCGGGAGGCCAGCACCATAGCGGCCAAGGGCGCGTAGCCTGCCCTTACCAGGGCATTGACGGAGCCGGCGTCCGGTTCGTTCACATTCCAAATTCCGTATTTCACAATCCCACACATCCAATAATAACATTTTCCCTTTATTATAGCAAAAAAATGGCGGATGTACAATAGGGAGTTCGCATTTTTTGATGTGTACGGCCAGCGGCGGACAATGCGCGCAGATTCCCATTTCGGCGCGGGAACCGGAGGGCATAGAGAAAGCCCCCTTCGGGAGCGCCCGGGAGGGGAATGCGGTCAGCAAAACCCTTCGGGGCTCCTTGGGGGGCGGTTGGCAATAGAATGTTGGAACAACATGCGGCATAATTCAAAAGACCCTGCCGGAGATTTCGGCAGGGTCTTTATGGGAATTTAGTTCAGAGCAGCCTTGGCCTTCTCCACAACAGCGGCGAAAGCGGCGCTGTCCTGGATGGCCATCTCGGACAGGCTCTTACGATTCATCTCGATACCGGCCTTCTTCACGCCGTTCATGAAGGTGGAATAGTTCATGCCGTAGGGAGCGACGGAAGCGCTGATACGGGTGATCCACAGGCGGCGGTAGTCACGCTTCTTCTGCTTGCGGCCAGCAAAAGCGTAGTTGCCGGACTTCATGACCTGCTGCTTGGCCATCTTGAAGTGCTTGGACTTGGAACCCCAGTAGCCCTTGGCCAGCTTCAGGGTAGCGTTTCTTCTCTTGCGCGTCATCATCGCGCCTTTTACTCTTGCCATTTTTCAGTATCCTCCTTCTGCCTTACTTGTAGGGAATCATTTTCTTGATGGCGCTGACATTGGTCTGGTCAGCATAAGCGGTTTCACGCAGATGGCGGGTACGCTTGGTGGTCTTCTTGGTCAGAATGTGGCTCTTGAAAGCGCGGGCTCTCTTTACCTTACCGGTCTTGGTCAGGTTGAATCTCTTCTTCGCGCCGCTATGGGTCTTCAGCTTGGGCATAAGTGGTTCTCCTTCCGTTATCTTTTGTACAAAATCCTTATTTGTTATTCTTGGGGGTTAGGAACATCGCCATGAAGCGGCCCTCCAGCTTGGGGTTCTTTTCCATGGTGGCGACCTCAGCGCAGCTCTGGGCAAAGTCCAGCAGCAGCTTCTCACCCAGATTGGTGTGGGCCATTTCCCGGCCGCGGAAGCGGACACTGACTTTTACCCGGTTGCCGTCCGCCAGAAACTTCTGGGCAGACTTGACCTTGGTATTCAAGTCGTTGGTGTCAATGCTGGGGCTCATACGGATCTCCTTGATCTCCACGACCCGCTGGTTCTTCTTGGCATCCTTCTCCCGCTTCTTCTGATCGTAGCAGAACTTGGAATAGTCCATGATTTTACAGACGGGAGGGGTGGCGTTGGGAGAAATCTTCACCAGGTCCATGCCCTGTTCCTCCGCCATGGCGTTGGCCTGGGCAGCGGACAGGATGCCCAGCTGGGCGCCGTCGGCGCCGATCAGGCGGATCTCCTTATCCCGAATCTCCTCGTTGAGCTGATGGTCTAACTTTGCGATGGTAAGCACCTCCAAATAAA
>CAMEWZ010000160.1 GCA_945946745.1 uncultured Clostridia bacterium
GCAGGGCCACATAGTCCGAGTGGTCGGCGTTCATATTTTTGCAGGGGGTGGGGTACAGGCACTGCCGTCCGCCGCAGGCGCCCTTGGTCAGCTGCTTTTCACAGGCGGGATGGCGAAAATTGGCGGTGGGGCCGCCCACATCGTGGATATAGCCCTTGAAATCCTTGCCCTGCACCATTTTTTCCGCTTCCCGGAGGATGGACTCATGGCTGCGCACCTGAATGATCCGCCCCTGGTGGAAGGTCAGCGCGCAGAAGGAGCAGGCCCCGAAGCAGCCCCGGTTGGAAACCAGACTGAATTTGACCTCCTCAATGGCGGGAACGCCCCCGGCCTTGGCATAGCTGGGATGCCAGGTGCGCTCATAGGGCAGGTCATAAACCGCGTCCATTTCCTGGGTGGTCAGGGGCTTCTGAGGGGGATTTTGCACCACATAGGTTTTTCCGTAGGGCTCCGCCAGACGCTTGGCGGTGAAGGGGTCGCAGTTGCCGTACTGGATTTTGAAAGATTCGGCGTATTTGCGTTTATCGGCTTTTAATGCCTCGAAACTGGGCAGCACGATGGTGGGCAGGCTGTCGTCCAGCTCCGCGGTTTTGAACACCGTGCCGTCAATGTAGGTGATGTCCTTCACATCCATCCCGGCGTTCAGCGCGTCGGCAATCTCCACAATGCTTTTTTCACCCATGCCGTACATCAGCAGATCCGCCTGGCTGTCCAGAAGGATGGAGCGCTTCATGCTCTCCGACCAGTAATCGTAGTGGGCCAGCCTTCGCAGGCTGGCTTCAATGCCGCCGATGAGAATGGGCACATCCCGATAGGTTTGGCGGATCAGATTGCAGTAGACGATGGTGGCGTAATCGGGGCGCTTGCCCATGACTCCGCCGGGGGTGAAGGCATCGGTTTTCCGGCGGCGCTTGGCCACGGAATAGTGATTCACCATGGAATCCATATTGCCGCCGGATACCAGAAAGCCCAGCCGGGGACGGCCGAACACATCGATGGACTGGGGATTTTTCCAGTCCGGTTGGGAAATGATGCCCACACTGTAGCCGTGGCTTTCCAGCACCCGGCTGATAATCGCGTGACCGAAGGAGGGGTGATCCACATAAGCATCCCCGATCACATAGACAAAATCGCAGCTTTCCCAGCCCCGCTCCTGCATTTCCTGTTTACTGATGGGCAGAAAGGACATATTCTACCTCCCGAATACCTGTTTTTCTACAGTATAGCAGATTTCCTCCCGGAAGGGAAGAAGAAAAAACAGCGCGCCGCGAAGGCGCGCTGTGGAACCGTTCAAACTCCGGACTGGACTACCTTTTGAGAAAGCTTGGAATAGATCCATTGCAGGAACCAAGGCTCGCTGACCTTGTTCGGCAGCTCCGCCACAGGAAACCAGCCCACACCGCTGTTTTCATCGGGCTTGATGGCCAAAGGCAGGGAAGGATCCGCCTCGAACAGGTAGGTTACATTCAAGTGCAGGTGGGAGGAAACATAGCTGCCCCGCTTGATGTGGCCGTCCACGGTGAGAATTTCCAGGGAGAAAATGTCGGGAGACAGCAGCTTCAGCTCCTTCAGCCCGCTTTCCTCCATCACTTCCCGCCGGGCCACCGCCAGCAAATCCCGATCCCCGTCAGCGTGGCCGCCCATCCAGGACCAGGAGTGATAAATGTTGTGGTAAACCATCAGCACCTGCTGCCGGTTCGGGCTGACCACCCAGGCGGAGGCCGTCAGATGGGCGGCGGCGTTTTCCCGGGTGTAGATATCCGTGCCGCTGTCCAACCAGCGCAGCAGCAGAGCCTTGTCCTGGGCCTCCTGCTCGTTAAACGGAACATAAGCGGCGATCTGCGCGGCAAGCTCCATATCAGTTCTTCCCCCTGCGTTCTACCTTCTTCTTGCTGCCGTCCGGCTGTACGATATAGGTATTCTCCAGCTGCCCTACCAGGTTGGCCTTCACGGAATCGATGTAGATCCGGCGCAGCTTGTCCCGCTCTGCCAGCTCCTCCGGGGTAAGACCCTCAGCCTTTGCTTTTTTCGCCAGGACGTTGATCCGGGCGATGACTTCATCCATTTTCATTGTAGATACCTCACACATAGCGGTGGATGACCACCGAAATTCGATCTTTTTTGGTGCGTCCGTTGACGCTTTGCAGCCGGATTTTTCCCAGACCCCGGACGGAAATTTTCATTCCCTCCGCAACGGCCTTGTCCGGCTTCTCGCAGGGCAGCCCGTCAATGGCGGCCTTCCCGGCGCTGACATACTGGGCCGCCAGGCTCCGCCCAATGCGAAAGCCCGAGGCGATGACACTGTCCAGCCGCAGCGAGGCCAGGGTATCCCGGATTTCCTTGACTTCCGGCTCCGGGATATGGGCATCTTCCAGGGGAATTTGCTGTAAATGCAGCTTTGTCCGTCCGGCGGAGGTGAAATTCTGCAAAAGGTAGGGGGCAATTTCCGCTGTGACGAAGAAATCGCAGCTGCCCTTGTCTACCAAAATGTCTCCCACGGTTTCCCGCCCGATGCCCGCGCCCATCAGCGCTCCCAGAAAATCCCGGTGGCTGGGGCTGTCCCCCTGGAAAAAAGCGGCCCGCAGGCAGACACAGGGGGAATCCGCTTCCTTTAGGGCGCTTTCGTCCAGGTATTCCGGCAGAAAAATCAGCATATTCCGTTCCGCTTCCCCGTAGCCGCCGAAGGCGTACAGCCCGGGCTGGTCGCCAAAGAGGTAGTTTGCCATTTCCAGCTCCCGGGGGGAGAGAAAGCAGGTGGAGGATGGGATATTCTTCCGCATCCCGGCGTTTATTTTGTCCCAAAGCTTGGCCAGCAGCAGTCTGTCCTCGCTGGTTTGGGCGATTTTGTCGATGTTATTTCGGTCCATGCTATCACCATGGGCATTATAGCATATCTTTTCCCCCATGGAAAGAAGTTTTTCTTGTGCGAAGCCAGTTTGTGGAGTATAATGGTCAAAATAACGTGCAGGAAAGGAAACACTATGATTATCGGAATCATCGGCGGTGGAGCGTCGGGCATGGCGGCGGCGCTGGCCGCGGCGGAAGGGACGGAAAATCAGATTATCCTGCTGGAGCGCCAGGCCCGGGTGGGCCGCAAGCTCCAGGCCACGGGCAACGGCCGCTGCAATCTATCGAACCTCCATGCGACCCAGGGGGGCTATCATGGGGAAAATGCCCGCTTTTCGGACTGGGCAATCGGCCAATTTGGCCCGGAGGCCACGCTGGACTGGTTTCGCGGCCTGGGCCTGTTCACCGTGGCGGAGCCTTCCGGCCGGGTCTACCCCTATTCCGACCAGGCCAATTCCGTGGTGGATGTGCTGCGCTTTGCCTTGGATCAGCCCAACATCACGGTGAATCTGGGCTTTACGGTGGAGAAGGTCAAAAAAACAGAGGACGGCTTTCGGGTGTCCTCCCGGGAGGAGACGGTTGTCTGTGACAGACTCATCATC
>CAMEWZ010000161.1 GCA_945946745.1 uncultured Clostridia bacterium
TGGGCGGCGTGGGCCTGGGCCAGAATGGCGCTTTTCTGGGACGGCGAAAGCGCGCTGTAGCGCAGCAGGGCAGGTTCGTTCCGGGCCAGGGCCATGGCAAAGCCTACTGGCAATTCGGAATAATCCATAGGGTCACCTTCCTTTCACAAAAAACGGAAACCGCCGGGGGAGCGGTTTCCGTTAGTATGGGACAAAATGGGGAAAAAGATACGCTGGTGAATGCGGCACGAAAGGAAACGTGTGATTACAGCTGCTTCATAAGGCGGATAAAGAATTCCACGGCTTTTTCCACGGTTTCCACCCGGATACGCTCGTTATTGCCGTGGATGGTGGCGCGTTCCTCGGCGCTTAAGTCCATGGCGGAGAAACGGTAGACGTGGTTGGAAATTTTTCCGTAATGCCGGGAGTCGGAGCACTGCACCATTAGGTAAGGTGAGACGATGCAGCCTGGCCAGGTGCCTGCTACGGCAGAGGCGACCTTATCCCAGGCGGGGCAATCGGTTTCGGAAATGGGGCTTGGCTCGAAGGATTCCAGAATGCGGATCTCCACTTCCGGATCGTTGACGGTTTTCGTCAGATAGTCCAGCGCGGAGGAAACGTTGTCCTTGGGATTTAAGCGCATGTTGGCAACCATTTTTGCCTCCGGGGGAATCACATTCCGGGCGGAGCTGCCTTCCATCTGGGTGAAGGCTACGGTGGTGCGAACCAGGGCATTCATGTCACCGCCGCTTTTTTTGCCCAGCAGATCAATGATCCAGCCGAAGCACCAAAGGTTGGCGAAGATCACCCGGTACAAGAGCGTGGAGTGGCGGCCCAGGGTGTCGAACATCTGGGCGGCGGGGCCGTCCATGTGGGCTTTGAAGGGGTGATCCTCCAAGCGCCTACAGGCCTTTGCCAGCACGCCCACCGGGGTGTGGGGCTTGGGGGCGGAGGCGTGGCCGCCGGCGGAGACGGCCCGGAACTGGACGTTCATCAGACCCTTTTCCGCGATGCCAATGAGACCGCAGGGCTGCTGGACGCCGGGGAACACATTTTCCACCACCGCGCCGCCCTCATCCACTACGATGGCGGGGGTGATCTGGTGATCGATGAAATACTGCACGATGTTGGGCGCGCCGGGGCCATTGACCTCCTCGCCGCCGGAGAAGGCGAAATAGATGTCCTTTTCCGGCTGGTAGTTCTGCCCAATCAGATAGTTGGCGGCGCTGAGGATGCCGTTGAAGGTCACCTTGGTGTCCAGGGTGCCTCGGCCCCAGAGCACTCCGTCCTCCAGAATCCCGGCGAAGGGGGGCTTCTCCCAATTCGCCTCGTTGACGGGAACCACATCGTAGTGGGCCATTAGTACCGCCGGGTCGCCGGGGGCCTTGCCGGGCCAACGCAGCAGCAGGCCCCGTCCGGGAAGCTGCTGCACAGAGCAGACATCGAACACCCGGGGGTATAGGCCGGGCAACAGGGAGATCAGCTTGTCAAATTCCCCGTCATCTTCCAGGGAGGGGTCATTGTAGGACACGGTTTTGCAGCGCACCAGCTGGGCCAAGGAATCCACGGCGGCATCCCGGTCAAAGCGGACGGCCTCGCTGGAATGTTGGGACTGGGGCTTGGGAGTGAAACAAAGGGTGCGAACCACAATGACGGCGACAAACAGGGCCAGCAGGCACAGCAGAAGATAACCGATCATATCAAAGCACTCCTTTTCGGTACAAAATTCGGGACACGGCGATGGTGAACAGGACGCTCACCGGAACCATGATGCCTACGGTGCCCGCGTTCAAGGCGGGGACGAAAATGAACAGCACCAGCATCAGCAAAACCGGGGCGATGGCGATTTTCCAGTTCTTGCTGACGAAGGCAACCCCCAGGCCGCCGAACAGGGCGGGGAGCATCTGCTCAAAGGCAGGCGCTAAAATGGGGGCCTCCAAAATGGGGGTCAGGGGCACGATGCAGATGACACCGATGAGAATAATGACGGTGGTGACGATGGAAGAAGTGGCGATGGCGATGGTGGAGATGACCTCCCCCTCCTCGGAATTGGCGCTGACCCCGTTTTGCTCCAGGGCGTTGATGGCGCAGGGCAGCTTTAGGTTGGAGATGTTTCCGGTGACGAAGCTTAAGTAAGAGCCTCCGGCGCCCAGCATGGGCACAAAGGTGACAGTTTCAATGGCGCCTACCGCCCAATACATGGGGGCAGTGGCAAGCAAGCCAACACCCAGGGCACCCCAGTCCGGGGCAGCGCCGAAAATGGCAGCGACGCTTAGGGGAAAAGCCAGCAGCAAGACCATGACGGACAGGTTCCAGATCCGGCCAGCACGGTGGACGGAATCAATGTAGCTCAGTTGTTGCTTCATGGAAGGCACCTCCTTAACCAAGCCAGGCGGTGATGGGAATGGCGCTGGCCATGCCCAGAACCAGGGACAGGGGCAGGGCGTAGTCATTCACCCAAGCCCATTTGAATTTTTTCATCAGAAGCCCGCACACCAGCATCACCAGGGCGGACACCGCCATGACGCACACCGGCACCAGACCGGAGGTGGGGGCGTAATTCCCGGGAATCCACAGCCGGGAGAAGTCGCAGAACACATACCCCAGGAAAGCGGAGATCATGCCGATGAACATGGCGTTCTGGAAGATGTCCGCCCATTTTTTGTCCCGGTTTTCCAGAGCTTCCATGCCGCCCAGCAGCTTCTTGCCGATGGCGGGTACCAGCCAGATGCCCAGCATGATGGAAATGGTCATCACCAGGGCGATGTTGACGAACTGCTGGGCGGTGAGGCTGTCGATTTTGCCCAGGGTCAGACCCATGGCGCTGACAGCGTTTTCCGCGGCGATGGCCTCGTAGCTCAGCGAGCCTACCACGCTTAACCGCAGCCAGGGCAGGGGCAGGCCCAGACTCTTGCTCAAGGCAATGACGCTGATGACGATGGACACCGCCGGGGCAATGGTGAACAGAGCAGCGGTTTTGATGGTTTTGCGGATTTTGGCCGGATCCATGCCCAGCTGTTTGCTGCGCTTCAGTGCCTTGACCAGGAAGTACACCGACTGGGCCAGCACCACGGCCACCAGAAAGCCCGCCATGAGAAACAGAATGGGATGGTTGACGCGAAACTCCATAGATACACCTCCAAAAAAAGATGGCCTCATTATATCACGGGGAAATGGATAACACAAGAAAAAGCGTCATTTTCCGCAGGATTTTCAAAAGCAGCAGCCGCAGCGGTCTCGCTGCGGCCGTTTTGCGCTATTGGGGGGTCAGGAGATAGCCACCGCTGATTTTCCTAATCATAATCCAATGCCCGGGAGAAATCAAGAGCCGCGGCTGACGATAGAGGCGTTTTTCGGGGGAACTTAGTGTAAAATAAGAATTGGCAAATGAAAAAGGCAGGGCGAAATCGCCCC
>CAMEWZ010000162.1 GCA_945946745.1 uncultured Clostridia bacterium
TGCCCTCCTCCTTTTGCAGCTGGGAAATATCCAGCATACTGCGCACCAGGCGGCTCAGGCGCTTGGTCTCGTCGGAGACGATTTGCAGATAGTGCTTCTGCCGCTCCGGGGGGATGGTGCCGTCTAAGATGCCGTCAATATAGCCGGAAATGGTGGTCATGGGGGTTTTCAGCTCGTGGGAGACGTTGGCCACGAATTCCTGGCGCTGATATTCGCTCTTTTGCAGGGAGCAGGCCATGTTGTTGAAGGCCAGGGCCAGCTCCTCCACCTCCTCGGAATAGTCCTCCTCCACCCGCACTCGGGCTTCCAGATTGCCGTGGCCGAAGTCCGTGGCCGCTTTCGCCATATCCCGCAGGGGGCGGCTTTCCCGCCGGGCAAAGGCGGTGACCGCCAGGACGGAGATCAGCACCACAAAGACCGCGGCGGTGAGAAAGATATTGGAGATCCGGCTGAGAATCTGGGTGGTCTGGACGGAGGGGGTGGAGACAATGACGATCCCCGAGGTGCCGCCGTCGCTGACAATGGGTACGGATACCACATACCGCTCCCCCTCATATAGGCCGTCGATCACGCCGCAGGCGGTGTCCCCGTTGTTTTCGATGACCTTTTGCAGGTATTCCCGATTCAGCTGCAAGCCCTGATGCTCGCAGCCGGTGATGGAGTCGGAGCAGTGGGTGATGATGCCGCTGTCATCGCAGATCACCGCGTCGGAATCCGTAACCTGGGAGATGATGTCCAGATTCAGCAGAAATTCCCGGCTGTTCAGATTGCCGTTGACGGTATAGGACGCGGCCAGGTTGGAAATCACCTGGGCGTCCTGCTGAAGTCCGGAAACCGTGGAATCGATGAGAAACTGCTTCACCTGGTACTGAAAGGAGGCGCCCAGAATGGTCAGAGCCAGCAGCAATATGGTGGCAGCCATGGTGAAGTTACGGCTGAAGGAGGTTTTCATCCTTACAGCACCTCGAACTTATAACCCACGCCCCAGACGGTTTTTAAGCTCCACTGGTCGCTGACGCCCTCCAGCTTTTCCCGCAGGCGCTTGACGTGGACGTCCACGGTGCGGGAGTCGCCGAAGTAGTCGAAGCCCCACACCTCGTCCAGCAGCTGGTTGCGGGTGTAGACCCGGTTGGGAGAGGAGGCCAGGTAGTACAGCAGCTCCATCTCCTTGGGAGGGGTGTCGATTTTCTTGCCGTCCACGGTCAGCTCGAAGGCGTCCATGTCGATAATCAGCTTGTCGAACACCAGCCGCCGGGCTTTCTTCTCGGCGGTGACTCCGGAGGTGCGCCGCAGCACCGCCTCGATCCGGGCCAGAACCTCCTTCATTTCAAAGGGCTTGGTGATGTAGTCGTCGGCGCCGTTTTTCAGACCCGTGACCTTATCGTCGGTCTCCCCCTTGGCGGTGAGCATGATGATGGGGGTCTGGGCCTCGGCCCGAATGGTTTTGCACACCGTCCAGCCGTCCATCACCGGCATCATCACATCCAGCAGCACCAGATCCGGCTTGATGGCCCGGAACTTGGCCAGACCCTGGCCGCCGTCCCCGGCAACCGTCACGGCGTAGCCCTCCTTTTCCAGATACATTTGCAGCAGCTCCGCGATGTTGCGGTCATCCTCTACAATCAGAACAGATACAGCCATGATAAAGATCCTCCTAAAAGCGTATTCGTTTCCTTTTTCCTTATTATAACGCAAAATGCGGAATTGAAGTGAACAATTTGTAAAGTCTACCACCCGAATTTGTGAACGGGAAGTTCCTCTTGCAAATGGGCGGCGGATGCGCTATGATAGGCAAGCGGGGGCCTGCGCAGCGCATAGGGCGCCACGCCCCATTTGACTGACTTGGTTAAAGGAGAAATGTATGATCGAATTGCTGAAAGCCGTCCTGTTTGGCATTGTGGAAGGTGTCACGGAATGGCTGCCCATTTCCTCCACGGGACATCTGATCCTGTTGGATGAATTTGTGACACTGAATGTTTCCGATGCCTTCAAGAGTATGTTTGATGTGGTCATCCAGCTGGGGGCCATCCTGGCGGTGATCGTGCTGTTCTTCCATAAGCTGAATCCCTTCTCCCCCAGCAAATCCGCCGGGGAGAAGCAGCAGACCTGGCAGCTGTGGTTCAAGGTCATCGTGGCCATCATTCCCTCCGGCATTGTAGGCGTGCTGTTCGATGACTGGATGGACGAGCACCTGCACAACGCGGTGGTGGTCTCCATCGCCCTGATCGTCTACGGCATCGCCTTCATTCTGGTGGAGCGGCGGAACCAGGGCAAGCATGTGAAGGTCATTTCCGACGTTTATGCCATCGACTATAAAACCGCGCTGATGATCGGCCTGTTCCAGTGCCTGAGCCTAATTCCCGGCACCTCCCGCTCCGGCTCCACCATTCTGGGCGCTATTTTGATCGGCGTGGGCCGCAGCGCCGGCGCGGAATTCTCCTTCTTTATGGCCATCCCCACCATGCTGGGGGCCTCCGCCATCAAGGGACTCAAGTTCCTGCTGTCCGGCGTCAGCGCCACGGGCACGGAGATCGGCGTACTGGTGGTGGGCTGTGTGGTGTCCTTCCTGGTGAGCCTGGTGGTCATCAAGGCCTTGATGGAGTATGTCCGCAGCCATTCCTTCTCCGCCTTCGGCGTGTACCGGATCATTCTGGGCGTGGTGGTGCTGCTGTATTTCGCCCTGCTGGGATAAAAAACAGCATTATGTCAATCGAAGAAATTCCACAGCTTTCGACAGGCTGTGGAATTTTTCGCCTCTATTCGCCGGAATGGGGCAGTTATCAACGGATTTTTCGACAAAGCCTGTGGAAAAACCTGTGGAGATTGTGGAAAACTCCTGGGTAACCCTGTGGATAAGAACCCAGGGACAGATTTATGTAAACAAAACCGGGACAGATGTCCGCCGTTGTACCTCCCCCCCGCATAAAATGCCGCCGCCCGGGTAAAATTTCCGGGAGGTGATTTTTTGATTTTATCCTATCTTCGCACCATTTTGCTGTATTTGGTGCTGATTTTCGCCATCCGGATGATGGGAAAGCGACAGATCGGGGAGATGGAGCCGGCGGAGTTCGTGGTGACCATGCTGGTGGCGAATCTGGCGGCGATCCCCATGCAGGATGGGGCCATTCCGCTGTATTCCGGGCTGGTGCCGATTTTAACGGTGCTGGGGATGGAGCTGGTGCTGTCGGGACTGATTCTCCACAGCGTGCGGCTGCGGCGGTTTCTGTGCGGCAAGCCAGTGATCCTCATTGACAACGGCAAGCTGGTGCAGCAGAACCTGCGCCGCACCCGGGTGACGCTGGATGAACTGACAGGCCATCTGCGGGAGAAGGACGTGCTGGACATTCGG
>CAMEWZ010000163.1 GCA_945946745.1 uncultured Clostridia bacterium
CGGAGGCCTCGGTGCGCATACCCAGAGCCAGGGCGGTCTGGCGGATGGAGGTGCCATTGAAATTGGCGGACTCAAACACCACCATGGTGGTGTCGTCCAGAATTTCGGAATTTTCGCCACCCATGATACCGGCCAGGCCGATGGGCTTGTGCTCGTCGGCGATAACCAACATACCGGCCTTCAAGTCGCGGACATTGCCGTCCAGGGTGGTCAAGGTCTCGCCGTCCTCGGCTTCCCTGACAACGATTTTCCGGTCGCCCACATACCGGTAGTCAAAGGCGTGCATGGGCTGGCCGTACTCCAGCATGACATAGTTGGTGATGTCCACGATGTTGTTGATGGGCCGGACGCCGTTGGCCCGGAGCCGCTGGCGCAGCCACTTGGGGGAGGGGCCGATTTTCACATTGGCCACCATCCGGGAGGAATACCGGTTGCACAGCTCGGTGGCGGGAACCTCCACATCCAGGTAATCGAAGATGCTGCCGGCATTGCTGCCCTTGACCACAGGCTCGTGATGGCGCATGGTCTTACCGAAGGCGGCGGCAGCCTCCCGGGCCAGACCAATGATGGAATAGCAGTCGGGGCGGTTGTTGGTGATCTCAAAGTCTACGATGGTGTCATCATTGCCGATGACCAGGTTGATGTCCTGGCCGATCTGACAGTCCTCGTCATTGAGGATCCAGATGCCGTCGGCGTAGGCACCGGGCAGGTCATTCTGGGTTAGGCCCAGTTCCGCGAAGGAGCAGAGCATGCCGTTGGACATTTCCCCGCGCAGCTTGCCCTTGGTGATGTGCACACCGCCGGGCAGCCAGGAATTGTGCAGGGCGGCGGGCACCAGGTCGCCCTCATGGACATTTTGGGCGCCGGTGACGATCTGGACTGGTTCTTCCCGGCCCACATCCACCTGGCAGATCCACATATGGTCGGAATTGGGATGGCGAACCATGGACAGAACCTTGCCTACCACAACGTTTTTGATCTCGGCGTCCATCCGCTCATAGGTTTCCACCTTTTGTCCAAAAACTGTCAGAGTCTCCACAAATTCCTTATCGGAAACAGCGGAAAGGTCTACAAAATCTTCATTTAGCCATTTTCTGTTGAGCTTCATTGTCTGTCCCTCCTTAGAACTGGTTCAGGAACCGGATGTCATTGTCGAAGATCAGCCGCAGGTCGTTGATCTTCATACGGCCCATGGCCATGCGCTCCAGGCCCATGCCGAAGGCGAAGCCGGAATACTTCTCCGAGTCAATGCCGCAGTTTTCCAGAACCTTGGGATGCACCATGCCCGCGCCCAGCAGCTCGATCCAGCCCTCACCGTGGCAGGTGGAGCAGACTTGGCCGTCGATCTCGCCGGTGCCGTGGCACTTGTGGCACTGCATGTCCATTTCACAGCTGGGCTCGGTGAAGGGGAAGTGGTGGGGGCGGAAGCGCATGACGGATTCTTCCCCGTAGATTTTCTGCATCATGGTGATCAGCGCGCCCTTTAGGTCGCCCATGGTGATGTTTTCATCCACCACCAGGCCTTCAATCTGGTGGAACATGGGGGAGTGGGTGGCGTCGGCCTCGTCCTTGCGGAACACCCGGCCGGGAGCCAGCATGCAGAAGGGGGGCTTATGGGTCTCCATGAAACGGATCTGCATGGGGCTGGTCTGGGTGCGCAGCAGAACGGAGTCGTCATCGGTGAAATAGAAGGTATCGCTGCGATCCCGGGATGGGTGGCCCTCCTCAATGTTCAGCCTGGTAAAGTTGTAGTCCGCCAGCTCCACTTCGGGGCCGTCCACCACCTGGTAGCCCAGACCCACGAAAATTTCCTTGATCTGCTGAAGCACCTGGTTCATGGGATGCTGGTGGCCCAGGGCAATCTCCTTGCCGGGGATGGTCACGTCGATGGCCTCGGCAGCCAGCTTGGCTTCCAGGGCAGCGGCATGGATGGCGGCCTTGCGGCTTTCCAGCTTTTCCTCGATCTGCGCCCGGACGGAGTTGGCCAGCTGACCCATGACCGGCCGTTCCTCTGCGGACAGCTTGCCCATTTGCTTTAGGACGGCGGTCATCTCACCCTTCTTGCCCAGCAGCTTGACCCGCAGCTCCTCCAGGGCGGCAGGCGTGGCGGCAGCGTCCAGCGCCGCCAGAGCGCTTTGCTTGATCTGCTCTAATTGTTCTCTCATGTTCATTCCTCCTAAAAGGTTCCCTACAAAAAATAAAACCTTTCCTCCCAAAATCGGGACGAAAGGCATTCCTTCCGCGGTACCACCCGCCATTCACCGCTGAAGCGGTGCGCTTTTCCGGTGCTGACACACCAAAGACTCTTAACGCAGTCACGCGGCCAACTCTACTTGGTTTCAAGCGGCAGCTCCTGGGAGAAGGCCCGGTATTGCACCCAAGCGGCTCACACCATCCCGCTCTCGCTGTATGTGGCAGTCCCAATACCAGGCAGCCCGATCATCGCTTTTCAATATCCTTGATATATTAGCATATCCAGAAAAAATATGCAAGTCCTTTTTCAAAATCATCTCCCGAAAATCAGCGCATGCATCCCAAGCTTGCGCAAAAGCCTTACCACCGCCAGCAGCCCGGCACAGTAAATGGCAGCCAGCAGGGGCGTGAAGATTAGGTTGAAGAACACCCAATTTTCAGCCAAAAGGTTATACCCAAATGGCTCCATGCACTTATGCATGATGTGGGGCAGGTATCCCGAAAGCAGGGAAACGGACAGGCAGTAGATCGCCAGAGAATTTTCACCCAGCCGGGACAGGACGGTCAGCAGCTTCGGCATCCGGCCATCTGCCGGAAGTCTGCCCAAAACCAGCGAGGTCAAGACAAAACAGCAGCCGCTGCCGGCAAGTCCAATGGCAAAACGAAATACATCGATTCCCAGACTGGCAGCCAGCCCCTTTTCCGCCGAGAACATGGGCGTTACATAGATAAAATGCTCTGTACGGTAAAAGAAAAGAAGAATAGGGAAAATCAGCAATACGCCGTATTTCCATTTCCGGAACAGCCGCGCAATGATCTGCCGGTGCTTGGCCCAGAAAAAACCAATGAGGAAAAATGGGTACAGAAACAAATTCTCATCGGCATTGGGAAACAGAGCAACAAATCCGGCTCCCAGCACCAGATAGATACCCTGTTGAAGCCGGGTTTTTCCTGTTTTACAGGCAATGCCCACTGCCAGGCTGCAAGCCAAAACGCTCCACAAAAACCACAGGGAATATTCCAAACCTTGAATCAATGCGCCATCGAACAGCGCGAGCTTCTGGCCGTGGGATAAAACCAGGGTGGGGATCACCAGCAGCAGGTTGTTCAGCACCGTTCCGCCCACAATGGGCCACAGCATAC
>CAMEWZ010000164.1 GCA_945946745.1 uncultured Clostridia bacterium
AGCTTGGCGTCCGTCTTGGTGGCCAGCACGAAGGGACGCTGGATGGCGTAGGTGCCGTCCTTGACGGTTGCCTCGCTGGGGGTCACGCCGCCGACCTTGACAGTCTTCACGGTGTCCTTAACGGAGGCCAGGGAAGCGTAGCCGATGGCGCCGGGGTTCTGGGCAACGGTGGTGATCACATCGCCGGTGGAGCTCAGCTCCTGACGGTACTGGCACTTGTCCTTGACTTCCACGATTTCCTCAAAGCCGCTGCGGGTGCCGGAACCGGCTTCCCGGCCGATGAGGACGATCTCCGCGTCCGCGCCGCCGACTTCGGACCAGTTCTGGATTTCACCGGTGTAGATAGCGGCGATCTGCTCCAAGGTCAAATCCTCCACGGTGTTCTCGGGATTCACGATCACGGCGATGCCGTCGTAGCACAGGATGGTCTCGGTCAAGCCGGCGGCCTTCTCCTCATCCTTCAGCGCCCGGGAGCTTAGGCCAATGTCACAGCGGCCCTCCTGGACAGCCTGAATGCCGCCGCTGGAGCCGGTGGGGTTGTAGGTGAAGGCAACGCCGCCGTTGGCCGCCATGAAGGCCTCGCCCAGAGCGCCGATAACCTTCTCCATGGAGGTGGAGCCGTCGGTGGACACGGTGCCTGACAGCGCCGCGGGTGCGGCGGGGGCTTCCGTGGCGGCAGAGGCAGCAGCGGGCGTTTCCGCGGGCTTCTGACCGCAGGCGGCCAGACTCAGCGCCAGCGTCAAGCACAGCAGAGTACAGATTAATTTTTTCATTTTTGGAAATCTCCTTATCATTTATTTGGGATGGTTCATCCGTTACGCCTTCATGGTACCGCGCTTATGTAAAATCAAAAAGGCGGGATGTGTAAAATGCCAGTCAAATTTTGGAGGACGCTTTTGCGGATGGGGCCTTTGCGTGTATCGGCAGAAAAGGGGCGCGGACGTCAGCAGAGCGTCCGCGCCTGTCCTTACCTGCGAATCCGGTTTTCCATATGCCCGGACTGAATGACCGGGGGCTTGGGATCCGCCGCCTCCCAGGAAACGGTCTTTTTTTCATCCTCTTTCAAAGCGCGTCACCTCATGGCTAGTATATGCGGCCGCCTGGAAAGCATTCCGGCGGCTTTTTTCCAAATTGTAAATTTTTTTCCAACCCCCCTTGCATCTTGATGCGTAGTATGCTACACTTATAAGTAGCTTGCTACATTTTTAGAGAACCTCTGATTGATTTAGAGGTTCCTTAGGGAGGTGACATTTTGGAGGTACTCTATGGCCATTTTGCCCGGATACTCCACGGCTGCATTGACCAGGCAATCAATGCGAACCTGGAGGAAATGGAGCTGACGGCTTCTCAAGGGCGGATTATGGGCTTTTTGGCCCGTCAACAGATGCCGCCCTGCCCGCGGGATATTGAGGAGGCTTTCCATCTGAGCCATCCAACGGTATCGGGGCTGCTGTACCGGCTGGAGCAGAAAGGGTTTTTGCAGCTGCGTCCCGATCCGAAGGATCGGCGCTGCAAGCGAATCTACATTTTGCCTAAGGGCGTCCAGGTGCATCAGCGGATGCACGAGACCTTCCGGGGAATTGAGGAGCGGATTGTGCAGGACTTTACCCCAGAGGAACGGCAGCAGTTTGCGGAGCTTTTGCAGCGGGCCATCCATAATCTGGGCGGTAATCCGCGATGCTTGAAAATGAAGGAGGATTCCAAGGAATGATAAAACGACTAGCCCGGTGTATCCGGGAATTCAAATGGGCAACCATTCTCAGCCCATTGTGCATGATTGGCGAGGTCTACATGGAGGTTCAGATCCCCATGGTTCTGGCCAAGATCGTGGATTTTGGCGTGGAATGCGGCGATATGGGGGCAGTGGTCAAGTACGGCATGGTTTTGGTGCTGTACGCCCTGTGCTCGTTGGCTTTCGGCGTGGCGTCGGCGTTTTTTGCCTCTTATGCCGCCACCGGCTTCGCCCGGAATCTGCGGCATGATATGTTCTATAAGGTGCAGACCTTCGATTTTTCCAATATCGATAAATTTTCCACCTCGTCCATCGTCACCCGTCTGACCTCGGACGTGGCCAACATTCAGATGGCCTTCCAGATGCTGATCCGCATGGCCATCCGCTGCCCCATGATGCTGATTCTCGCGGCGAGCAACGCCTATTCCATCAGCCCCAAGCTGTGCCTGGTATACTGCGTGGTGCTGCCCCTGCTGGGTGTGGGACTGTTTTTGCTGATTAAGATCGTGTTCCCCATCTTTGACCGGGTGTTCAAGACCTATGACAAGCTGAACAATGTGGTGCAGGAGGATATTCACGGGATTCGGGTGGTGAAGTCCTTTGTTCGGGAGGATCGGGAGGTACAGAAATTCTCTTCCGTTTCCGAGGAGATTTACAAGGACTTCTGCAAGGCCGAGCGGATGCTGGCGATTAATAATCCGCTGATGCAGCTGGCGGTGTATACCTGTATTCTGGTGATTTCCTATTTGGGCGCCACCATGGTGATCCAGTCCGGCAACAATGCCGCCATGGGCCTCACCACCGGCCAGCTTACCTCCATGTTCACCTACACCACCCAGATTCTCAGTTCCTTGATGATGCTGTCCATGGTGTTCGTGATGATGACCATGACCCGGGCACCTCTGCGCCGTACCACGGAGATTTTGGCAGAGGAACCGGCTCTGGACAGCCCGGAGCAGCCGGTTATGGAGGTTTCCGACGGCTCCATCGACTTTGAGAATGTCTCCTTCCGGTATTCCGCCGCTGCGGATCGGAACGCCCTGGATCGGGTGAATCTGCACATCGCCTCCGGCATGACCGTGGGCATTCTGGGCAGCACAGGCTCCTCCAAGTCCACGCTGGTGCAGCTAATTCCCCGGCTGTATGATGTCACCGAGGGCTGCCTGAAGGTGGGCGGCATCGATGTGCGCAGATATGACCTGGAGGCGCTGCGCAGCAATGTTGCCATGGTGCTGCAAAAGAATGTGCTGTTCTCCGGCACCATCCGGGAAAATCTGCGCTGGGGCAATCCCGACGCCACCGATGAGGAACTGGTTCACGCCTGCCAGCTGGCCTGCGCCGACGAGTTTATCCAGTCCTTCCCGGACAAATACGATACCCATATCGAGCAGGGCGGCTCCAATGTCTCCGGCGGCCAGAAGCAGCGGCTGTGCATTGCCCGGGCCTTACTGAAAAAGCCGAAGATCCTCATTCTGGACGACTCTACCTCCGCGGTGGATACCGCCACTGACGCCCGGATCCGCAAGGCCTTCCGGGAGGAGATCCCCGGCACCACCAAGCTGATCATTGCTCAGCGGATTGCCTCGGTGCAGGACG
>CAMEWZ010000165.1 GCA_945946745.1 uncultured Clostridia bacterium
GGACGCTGGAGCCGGGAGAAGCCTTCCATACCCCGGAGGTTCTGCTGAGCTTCACAAATGGGGGATTGGGCAGCCTGTCCCAGTGCTATCAGAATTTCCTTGCAGAAAATATTTGCCGGGGCGCTTACCGGGATACTCCCCGGCAGGTGCTGATCAACAACTGGGAAGCGACTTACTTCAATTTTACCGGGGAAAAGCTCTGTTCCATCGCCCGGCAGGCCAAGGAACTGGGCGTGGATATGCTGGTGCTGGACGACGGTTGGTTCGGAAAGCGGGACAGCGATTTCAGCGGTTTGGGCGATTGGTATGTCAACGAGGAGAAGCTGGGCTGCACGCTGGCCAGCCTGATTCAGAAGATCCGGGATATGGGTATGGACTTCGGTATCTGGGTGGAGCCGGAGATGGTGTCTCCCGATTCCGAGCTGTATCGTGCCCACCCGGATTGGGCGCTGAGTATCCCGGGACGGACACCAGTGCAGGGCCGCAGTCAGCTGGTATTGGACTTGAGCCGCGAAGAAGTGGTGGAATATCTGTACAGCTGCTTTTCAAGCCTGCTTCGCAGTCACGAAATCCGCTATGTCAAGTGGGACATGAACCGCAGCCTGACGGATGTGTTCAGCCGGGAACTGCCCCCGGAGCGGCAGGGCGAGGCGGCCCACCGCTATGTGCTGGGCGTGTATAATCTGCTGGAGCGGCTTACAGGGGAATTTCCGGAGGTGCTATTTGAGGGGTGCAGCGGCGGCGGCGGACGGTTTGACGCCGGTATGCTTTACTATTTCCCCCAGATCTGGTGCAGCGACGATACCGACGCCATCGAGCGGCTGAAAATTCAGTACGGAACCTCCTTCGGTTATCCCATCCGCACAATGGGCAGCCATGTCTCTGCCGTTCCCAACCACCAGACGGGACGCACCACGCCTCTGCATACCCGGGGAATCGTGGCTATGTCCGGCAGCTTTGGCTATGAGCTGGACCCCCAAAAGCTGAGTGAAGCGGAAAAGGAAGAAATCCGGAAGCAGATTCTCACCTTCCGCCACCACAGGGATCTGATTTTCTACGGAGATTATTACCGCCTCACCAACGCCATGACCGACGATTATTATACTGCCTGGCAGTTTTTGGCAAAGGACCGCAGCGCCGCCCTGCTGAATGTGGTGGTCATCGCTCCCAAAGCCAATCCCTATCCCATTCATGTATTCTTAAAGGGTTTGCAGCCGGAGGCAATGTACCGCCAGACGGAAACCGGCGACATTTACTCCGGTGCGGCGCTGATGTACGGCGGATATACCCTTCCCATCCTGACAGGCGACTACCCCGGCTTCCAGTGCCGGTTTGAAAGGATTTGATTGTCTTGGCATCCACAGAAACCAACTTTGAAGACCGTCTGCGGCTGTACTGGCCGGAGCTGAAGCATCTGTACATGGAACTGTATCACGATGATGCCATGCTGAAAAAGCTCCGCCGTCATCTTGCCGCCTTTTCAGAAGAACGCAGGGATTCTCTGAAGCAGCGGGATGCGGAGAAGCAGGCCACGCCCAACTGGTATCAGTCCCGGGAGCTGCTGGGCATGATGCTCTACATCGACAATTTTGCCGGAAACCTGAAGGGTGTCCGGGAAAAGCTTCCTTATCTTGCCAAGGCTAACGTCAACTATATTCACTTGATGCCCTTTCTGGACACCGTACCCGAGCGCAGCGACGGCGGCTACGCGGTGGCGGATTTCCGGAAGGTCCGCCCGGACTTAGGCACTATGGAGGATCTGGAAGATCTCACCGAGGCCTGCCACGAAAAGGGCATGAATGTGTGCATGGATTTCGTGATGAACCACACCTCCGAAGACCATGAATGGGCGAAGCGGGCCAGAAGCGGAGAAGGCGCGTATATGAACCGCTACTACTTCTATGCAGACCCCTCCGTGCCCAGAATGTACGAACAGACAGTGCCCCAGGTTTTTCCCACCACCGCGCCGGGGAACTTTACCTGGCTGCCAGAATGCCGCCATTGGGTCATGGCCACCTTCTATCCCTATCAGTGGGACTTGAACTACGCCAACCCGGTGGTATTCAACGAGATGATGGGGAATTTCCTGTACCTTGCCAACCGGGGTGTGGATGTGATCCGCATTGATGCGGTGCCTTATATCTGGAAGGAAATCGGCACCTCCTGCCGCAATCTGCCTCAAGTGCACACCATTGTGCGGATGATGCGGCTCATTGGACAAATCGTCTGCCCCTCGGTGATTCTGCTGGGGGAGGTGGTCATGGAGCCGTCCAAGGTTGCCCCCTACTTCGGAACCCCGGAAGCGCCGGAATGCCACCTGCTGTACAACGTTACCACCATGGCAACCATCTGGCACACCGTGGCAACCCAGGATGTACGGCTGCTGCGCCGGCAGGTGGAAATTCTTCGGCGGCTGCCCAAAAGTCAGGTGTTCCTCAACTACCTGCGCTGCCACGATGATATCGGCTGGGGTTTGGACTATCCCACCCTGAGAAGCTACGGTATGGAGGAGGTTCCCCACAAGCAGTTCCTCAACGACTATTTCCGGGGCTACACCGGCAGCGCCAGCCGGGGAGAGCTTTACAATGAAGATCCTGTGACCAAGGACGCCCGGTTCTGCGGCACCACCGCCTCCATGTGCGGCATCGGTCAGGAGGATTTCCAGGTAGAGGGAATTCGGCTGGATTTGATGCTCCACGCCCTGATGCTGTTCCAGTCCGGCATTCCCGTGCTCTACAGCGGCGATGAAATCGGCCAGCTCAATGACGATGGCTATCACAACGATCCCAACAAAGCGCAAGATTCCCGCTATATTCACAGGGGAAAAATGCCCTGGGAGCAGGCAGAGCAGATTGATGATAACAGCACCGTTGCCGGACAGATTTTCGCTGGCCTGCGGGCGCTGGAAGAACAGCGCAAAGAGCATAAGGCTTTTTCCGCTGATGCCGATGTGTGGACATGGGACACGGGAACCGACCGTGTTTTGGGTCTGGGTCGATACTGTGACGGCGAAAAACTGCTGGGCGTATTCAACTTCGGCGAAGAAGCCGCACAAATTCGACTGCCGTTGGGCGCGGCAGAGAACCTGCTGACCGGGGCCGCGTGTGATCGCACCATCTCAATCCCTGCACGGGATTTTATCTGGCTCAAACAAGAGGTATAACCTATGAATCATTATGATGTAACTGCAATCGAATCCTTCTGGAAAGAAGCGCTGCAAGCGGACAGCCTTCTTTTGTGGATTGTAGTAAACAGCAGACCTACATAGGAGGGATAACTATGAGCACATCCTATTATTTCTC
>CAMEWZ010000166.1 GCA_945946745.1 uncultured Clostridia bacterium
TTGCCCAAGAAGGACACTTGCTTTTGCTAAAAAAACAAATTTTGGGGGTTCTTTCAAAAATCATGCAGCAATTTTTCGTTTCTCATGCAATCTGGCCCTTTACTTAACGGGCAAAATGTGTTAAACTACTGTCATTATCTTACTTTTTTGAATCTCAAGCCATGAAAAAATGCATTCCCGCCGCGGCGCGGGGGAGGCTTGGCGGAATGGTGCGCCGCACCGCGCGAATTTCTGCGAATCCGCAGCAGCGGATGGCGCGCAGAATCAATTCCCCTTCCGGCTCCTATAATATGGCATCGGCCATTTTATGGGCTGTCTGCTATGCCTGCATCGGACACAAACGTTTGGAAGAAGCGTTTGGCGGACTGGGGGCTTGGCAGATGCTCCTTCCGGTTTTCCCGGATCTGACTCAAGCAGAGGACAAGAAAGGAATGATTGCAATGAAAACAATGAAACGATTGCTCGCTGCTGTGCTGGCCTTGACTATGGTCTTTGCACTGGCGGCCTGTGGCGGTTCCGCCGCCGACAGCACCACCGCGTCTGCCGCCGCTCCCGCTGAGACTGCCGCAGCCGTAACCGAGAACGCGGTGTACAGAACTCTGTACGCCTCCGAGGTTACCACGCTGAACTACCTGACCAGCAGCACCACCAATGAGCTGACCATTGCCGCCAACATTGTGGATTGCCTGGTGGAATACGATTCCTACGGCAATGTGGAGCCGGCTCTGGCCACCGATTGGGAGCAGAATGAGGATGCCACCGTCTGGACGTTCCACATCCGCGAGGGCGTGAATTGGGTCGATAAGGACGGCAAGGTGGTCGCGCCCGTTACCGCCAACGACTGGGTTTCTTCCGCCCACTATGCCTGTGACGCGGCCAATGACTCCGATACCTTCTATACCATGAGCGGCGTGATTGCCGGTGCGGATGCCTACTATGACTGGACGGCCTATCAGATGGCTCTGGCCAGCGCCACCGACGGCACCGACGAGAACGGCAACCCCGTGAAGATCATCATCGATGAGGACGGCAAGGAAGAAATCCTGGAGGAGGTTCCCGAGGCTTCCGTTGAGGATATCGGCATCCAGGCGCTGGACGATTACACCTTGCAGTTCACCCTGGAGTCGTCCCGCCCTTACTTCCTGTCCATGGTCTCCTACGGGCCTTACATGCCCGTCTACGGCCCCTTCCTGGCGGAGTGCGGCAGCAAGTTCGGCACGGACAACAGTAACCTTCTGTACTGCGGCGCCTTTATCCTGTCTACCTATGAGCCGCAGCAGCAGCGTGTTCTGACCAAGAACCCCACCTACTGGGACAAGGACAACGTATTCCTGGATGCCATTCAGATGACCTACAACGCGGAGGCGTCCTCCATCTCCACCACCATGTATCAGTCCGGGGATGTGGATCAGGCGGATATTTCCTCCAACCTGCTGTCTGCCTTGATGGCGGATCCCGCCACCGCGGCGCTGATCCATCCCACCCGGGCCAACACCTCCTACGCTTATTGGTATCTGTTCAACTTTGATCCCAACTTTGACGCCGAATACGAGCCCGAGAACTGGAGCATCGCCGTGAACAACGAGAACTTCCGCAAGTCCATCGTTCACGCCTTCAACCGGATGCCCGCTCTGGCTACCAATGACCGCATCGATCCCGAATCTCTGAAGAACAACACCATCACCCCCGCCACGTTTGCCACCGCGTCCAAGGACTATGCCTACTACGGCGATCTGGCCAAGTACACCGAGGGCGACAATTTCGACCAGGAGCTGGCGCTGCAATATAAGCAGACCGCCATGGAAGAGCTCACCGCCGCCGGCGCCAAGTTCCCCGTGAAGATGCTCATGTGCTACAACCCCACCTCCCCCAACTGGGCGGAGGAGTGCCAGGTGGTGGAGCAGACCATCGAGAACATTCTGGGCGCTGACTACATCGACATCATCGTGCAGGCCGGGCCCGAGACCGGCTTCCTGGGGGCCATCCGCCGTACCGGCAAGTACGCCTTCATGAAGTGCAACTGGGGCGCTGACTACGCTGACCCCGAAACCTGGACGGATCCCTTCACCGATGACTCCAGCTACAGCTTTATCTACAAGAGCGCCGATCCGACCACGCTGGCGCTGTACGCGGAGTACCAGAAGCTGGTTGCCGATGCCAAGGCCATTACCAGCGATATGGATGCGCGGTATGAGGCGTTTGCCAAGGCGGAGGCCTTCCTGCTGGATCACGCCTTTGCCATTCCCTTCTCCATCAGCAGCCGCAGCTACCAGATGTGCAACCTGAATGCCTTCGAGGGGCAGTATGCCTCCTTTGGCATGGCGAACCTGCGCTATAAGGATGAGCATCTGTACAGCACCTCCATGGGCCTGGAGGACTACCAGAAGGCGTATGCCGAGTGGCAGGCTAAGATGGCCGGTTGATTTCCGGAACACAAAGCGACTTACGAGAGAAGCCCTCGTTTTGGGGGCTTCTCTCAAAACCATAGGATTGCCTTTCGATCTTCGGAGCCTGCACCGGTGCCGCTTCCGGCGGAAACGGCAGCGGTATTGGCTCTGATCGGATTCCATCAGAAAAAGACGGGATTTCCGAAAACCACGGAAACCGGATTCCTACGCGCCGCCCAGGAGGACATATTATGGCAAGATACATTACACAACGCGTCCTAAGATCCATTCTCACCATGTTCATCATCATTACCGTGCTGTTTGCCCTGCTGCGGCTCATGCCCGTCGAGGGATATTTTGAAAACTACGACAAGATGAGCACCACCCAAATCCAGGTCAAGCTTCAGTCTCTCGGGCTGACCGATCCGCTTCCCAAGCAGCTGCTGCGGTTTTACAGCCAGATCCTCCACGGGGATTTGGGGGAATCCAACGTCTACCGCAAGGGTGTTGCCATTACCGAAATCATCGCGGACAAGATCACCGTTTCTTTGAAGCTGGGACTGATTTCTCTGGCCATTGCGCTGTCGTTGGGCCTTCCTCTGGGTGTCCTTATGGCGCGCAGTACGCGAACCCGTTTCAAGATCGGTGACCGGCTGGGCACCGTGTTTATTGTGCTGGTGCAGGCCATGCCGTCGGCGGTGTACCACATTCTCATCCAATATGCCGGTTCTCAGACCTATCTGGGCAAGGAGATTTTGGGCCTTCCCATGCTGTTTGATCCGGCGAACCCCAAAAGCTACATTCTGCCGATTATCTCGCTGTCCATCGGCAACATTGCCTACTATGCCATGTGGCTGCGGCGGTACATGGTGGACGAGTCCAACAAGGACTATATCCG
>CAMEWZ010000167.1 GCA_945946745.1 uncultured Clostridia bacterium
GCTTGAAGCACTCGGCCCGGAGCATGTTGTTCACGGAGAAGCAGGCGCCGATGTCTCGGATGAAGTCAATGTAGTTTAAGTTCAGCAGCCAGTCGGCATTGTTGACCATCATGGCCTTGCCCTCGCCGAATTCGATGAACCGCTCCATCTGCTTTTTGAAGCAGTCACAGTTGTGCTGGATGGTCTCCTGGGTCATCATGGAGCGCATGTCGGTTCGGCCGGAGGGGTCGCCAATCATGGCGGTGCCGCCGCCGATTAGGGCAATGGGCCGGTTGCCCGCCATTTGCAGCCGCTTCATCAAGCACAGGGCCATGAAGTGGCCCACATGGAGGGAATCGGCGGTGGGGTCAAAGCCAATGTAGAAGGTGGCCTTGCCGTTGTCGATCATGTCCCGGATCTCGTCCTCGTTGGTCACCTGGGCAATCAAGCCCCGGGCTACCAGTTCATCATAAAGCTTCATTTTCCATATCCTTTCTTATTGCACCGCGTTGCGGCAGAGGTAGGTGACCAAAGCCGCCCGCAGGAGATTGACGTTGGTTTGTTCCAAAATGGTGTCTCTTTTCGTGTGAATCCGGCCCAGGTACAGCAGCTTCTTCCGCTTTCGCAAGGCGCAGATCCCCACACCGTAAGGGAAATTGGCCTGGTCGGAGGGGTAGACGGAAAAGCCCTTTTCTTGCACCAGAATGTCCTTTTTTCCGAAATAGCCGCAGGCGTAGTAGAGCGCGGTCAAGCGTTTGCGGTCGTTTCTCAGCTTTTTTGTAGGGAACAGCCGGATGTGGTCGCCATCGCCAACACAGTCCAGATTCAAAATCATTTGTCGGTTTGTGGCGTTCTTATGGGCCTTTCGGTAAGAGGCGGAGCCGATCAAGCCCGCCTCCTCCAGATCAAACAGGACAAAGCAGACCTGCTTTCTTCGGTTTTCCGGCAGCGATCGGGCGATTTCCAGCAGGGTAATGACGCCGGAGGTATTGTCATTGGCGTTGCTGGAATTGGCGGGGCCAACCAGCATCAGCACGATCAGCAGCCAAAGGCAGCCATAGCCCACCAAACTGCCCAGGCGCACGCTCCCGGTGACCAGTCCGGCCAATGCACCCACGATAACAGCCGCCAGAACCATCAAGGCTGCAATCAGCAGCTGATACCCCAGAAAGGGGAGCAGATCACAAGGGGTGATCCAATTGGGAATGGGCAGCGCGGCACAGGTATCATAATGGGCCGTTACCAAATATGATGCTGTTTCCGGATCCCCAATGACCACGTTCCGGCAGCCCAGGCTCCCCTGCTCCACCCGGCTTTCATAGCCCAGTGATGCGGTAAAGGACTGCACCGCATCCCGAAAGGCCTGCTTCTGCCGCTTGGATTTGCGCACAGGGAACGCAGTCAGAATGTCAAAAGGTGTTTCAATCATGGGTTATCTCCCCGCTCAGCAAAGCCGCCTGCTTCTTTTTGCTGAAAGAGGCCAGCACCAGTTGATAGGAGCGATCCAGCAAATCCTGCAATACCGCGTCCGGCACCGCGCCATCCGCCCGCACGGAGTTCCAATGAACCTTGTTCATGTAATATCCGGGCAGGATATCGGGATACTGGCTTCGGTAGAAATCGCCCTCCATAGGCTCCAGCTTCAAGGTGATATAGTATGGCGCACCCGCTTCGTCTAAGCAAACGGCCGCAAAAAGCTTGCCGCCGATCTGAAAGCGATACCAGCCCCATTCCTCTTTAAAATCCTTGGTTACCGCCGTTTTTTTCAGCAAATATTCGTCAATCCAGGGGTATTTCATTCACGTCTCACCCTTTCTACACAAAAAGCCCTCTATCCCCATGGGATAGAGGGCGTAAAGTTACGCGGTACCACCTCTTATTCGGCAATGCCTCACGGCAAATGCCCTCACGGCGTCCGGCAACGCCTTCCGCTGTGTCGGGCGGGCCCGTCTTTTCCTACTGTGCTTTTCAGAAAAGCCACTCCGGGAGGTATTTCAGCGTGTTCCCCCGCTGCCTTGCACCCACCGGCAGCTCTCTGGCGGGAAATGGGGCGCTTACTTCTTCCCTTCACTGTGTTGCAACTTATCCTAATGTCTGCTGAATAAGCCGTAGCACGGCTTATTCACGCACCGTTAGGTGCGTAATTCCATAAAAACGGCTCTTTATAACCGTTTTTATGGAATTCAGACAGAAATCAATGCGTATCCAAATGGCATGGCGCACCATGCCATTTGGTAGGTGCAAGGGTTTTGCGCGAAATCGCACAAAATCCTTGCACCAGAACAACGCACGAAAGGCTTGAAAGCCTTGGCTTTCAAAGCGTTTTGCGTTGTTCCGTACGCATTATATATAATGTATCCGCATAGCAGCCCCGGAGGGATTCCTTCCGGGGCTGCCGGTGTATAATGTCCGGCTTCATCGGGAATACTCTGGGCAAGGAGGGATTTTCGTGAAATTACGTGACATTATGACAAATCCGGTGATTCGCATTCATCCGGATGAAACTGTGGCGGTGGCGTCCCGAACCCTGGCCCGGTATAATATCGGCGCCCTGCCGGTTTGCGGCAGTGACGGGCGGATGTGCGGGGTCATCACAGACCGGGACATCGTCACCCGGTGCCTGGCGGCGGGACGCTCGCCGACCTCCACGGCTGTCCGGGAGGTGATGACTGCCAATGTGGTCTGCGGCCGTCCGGATATGGATACCGCCGCTGCGGCGGGGTTGATGGGCCGGGAGCAAGTTCGACGGCTGCCTGTGATGGAAAACGGAAAGCTGTGCGGCATGGTCAGCCTGGGGGATTTGGCGCTGGAGGAGCAGTCCAGCTATGACGCGGGAGACGCCTTGACGGAGATTAGCAGCAATCTGTCCAGGCGAGATTGAGGAATGTCCACGATAGAATAGCCAAATGTCCGCCCAAGAAAACCAAAGAAAAAAGTGTCGAAAAATGGGAAAAAGTGCTTGACAAATGCGGCTCGGGATGGTATCATATGCAAGCTGTCCGATGAGGGACACGAAAACCGGAGGACAGCGAAGCACAGCGTCGAAAAAACTTGAAAAAAGATGAAAAAAGTTCTTGACAAGTTCAAAAAGATGTGCTAATATATAAAAGTTCGCTGCGGACGAAACAAAGCCCAAAAACGAACGGCTGTACCTTGTAAATTGAATAACGCAAAGACGAAATTAACACCTTGGACAATTATGGATTGTTTAAGCGTAAGCGAAAAAACAGCCAACGAAAATTCTTGAGTAATAT
>CAMEWZ010000168.1 GCA_945946745.1 uncultured Clostridia bacterium
CCAGGAGAAGGCCAAGGGAAACCTGTCCGTTTATATCGAAGCCGCCCGGCGGCGGAACGAGCCGCTGGATCATACCCTGCTTTACGGCCCTCCGGGCCTGGGCAAAACCACCCTGGCTGGCGTCATCGCCAACGAGATGGGGGTGAACATCCGCATCACCTCCGGCCCCGCTATCGAAAAGCCCGGAGACCTGGCGGCGCTGCTGACCAATCTGAACCCCGGGGACATTCTGTTCATCGACGAGATTCACCGGCTAAACCGGGTGGTGGAGGAAATTCTCTATCCCGCCATGGAGGATTTCGCCATCGACATCATTGTGGGCAAAGGCCCCAGCGCCAACTCCATCCGGCTGGATCTGCCCAAATTCACCCTGGTGGGCGCCACCACCCGGGCAGGACAGCTTTCCGCCCCGCTGCGGGATCGGTTTGGCGTGAATCTGCGGCTGGAGCTGTACACCCCGGAGGAGCTGGCGAAAATCGTCACCCGCTCCGCCACCATTTTGGGAATGCCCATTGACCCAGCGGGGGCCATGGAGATCGCCTCCCGGAGCCGGGGCACTCCCCGAATCGCCAATCGTTTTTTACGCCGGGTTCGGGATTTTGCCGAGGTCATGGGGGACGGCACCATCACCAAGGAGGCCGCCGATCTGGCGCTGAAGCGGCTGGAAGTGGACAAGCTGGGTCTGGACAACATCGACCGCCGGATGCTCACCGCCATCATCCAGAACTACGCCGGTGGCCCGGTGGGGCTGGAAACCCTGGCCGCCACCATTGGCGAGGAGGCGGTGACCTTGGAGGACGTGTACGAGCCTTATTTGATGCAGTTGGGTTTTCTCACCCGCACCCCCCGGGGCCGGTGCGTCACCGCCCTGGCCTACGACCACCTGCACATCCCCTACGAGGGGCAGACACAGTTTTCCATCTGACCCAGTCGCCATCCGGCGCACATTTGTCCTTCCTTTGGAAAATTGCATAAACCCCGAAAAAAACGGGGAAAATTTTTCATAAAGGATTGACAAAATGTCCCCATTTGTGTATAATCCGATTTGTGGCAAAGTCTGCCACCAAATTCAATCGTCCCTGCGTTATAACAGTCATTATGGGATTTCACGGGGCAACAACTAACCGAAGAGAGGTATTTTCCAATGTACGAAGACAAGACTTTAGTGTGCAAAGAGTGCGGCAACGAGTTCGTGTTCACCGCCGGTGAGCAGGAGTTCTACGCAGAGCGCGGCTTCCAGAACGAGCCTCAGCGCTGCAAGGCTTGCCGTGACGCCCGCAAGAACGCCACCCGCGGCCCCCGTGAGTTCTTTACTGCTACCTGTGCCCGCTGCGGCGGTGAGGCGAAGGTTCCCTTCCAGCCCAAGTCCGACCGCCCCGTGTACTGCAGCGAGTGCTTCGCTCAGATGCGCGCCAACGGCTAATTGCCAAAGGAACACCGCAGGACTGGTTTTCCAGTCCTGCTTGTTTTTTCTACCGGTTCTCCTGTTGACTTCTGGGCAAAAGGCCTTTATACTGATACCACTTTGATATAGGAGGAATGTGCATGCAGCGCGAACATCTTGGCAGCCGTCTTGGCTTTCTTCTTCTCAGCGCGGGCTGTGCCATTGGGATTGGCAACGTTTGGAAATTTCCCTGGATGGCCGGTCAATATGGCGGCGGAGCCTTTGTTTTGGTATACCTGCTGTTTTTGCTGATCCTGGGCGTACCCACCTTGACCATAGAATTTGCCATGGGCCGGGCGGCCCAAAAAAGCCCGCTGAAAATGTACCAGCAGCTAAAGCCCGGCAGCGCCTGGCGCTGGCACGGCTATGTGTGCTTGATCGGCAACGTGATCTTGATGATGTTTTATACCACTGTGGCGGGGTGGATGCTGCAATATTTCGTGAACACCGCCGCCGGGGATTTTACCGGCCTGGACGCAGGCGCAATTGACGGGCGATTCCTGGAAATGCTGGCCAGGCCCAAAATCATGGCGGTGTACATGGGCATTGTAGTGGCGTTGGGTTTTGCCGTAATCTCCGCCGGAGTCCAGAAAGGGCTGGAGCGCTTCACCAAATGGATGATGCTGGCCTTGATCCTGCTGATGTGGGTGCTGGCGGCCAACAGCCTGTTCTTAAAAGGCGGCCAGGAGGGTCTGAAGTTTTACCTGGTACCCGATTTTGACCGGATGAAAAGCGTCGGCATCGGCAATGTGATCGTAGGCGCTATGAACCAGGCCTTCTTCACCCTAAGCCTGGGCATCGGTTCCATGGCGATCTTCGGCAGCTACATTGGCAAGGAGCACGCCTTGATGGGCGAGGCCGTCCGGGTGTGCCTGCTGGATACCATGGTGGCCCTTTGCTCCGGTCTGATTCTGTTTCCCGCCTGCTTCGCTTATGGCGTGGATGTAAACAGCGGGCCTCCTCTGATCTTCATCACGCTGCCGAACGTATTCAACCACCTCGCCGGAGGGCGGTTCTGGGGGAGCTTGTTCTTCCTGTTCATGACCTTTGCCGCTTTCTCCACGGTGCTGGCGGTGTTTGAAAACATCGTCTGCTGTGTCAGTGAACTGACCCTTTGGAGCCGGGGAAAGGTGTGCCGGGTCTGCTGCGTGGGCATTTTCCTGCTGAGCCTGCCCTGCCTGCTGGGCTATAACCTGTGGCAGAATGTCCGCCCCATTGCCGGACGGGACATTCTGGACAGCGAGGATTTCCTGGTCAGCAACCTGCTGCTGCCCCTGGGCAGTCTGCTCTTCATCCTGTTCTGCACCACCCGCTACGGCTGGGGCTGGGACAATTTCCTGGCGGAGGCCAACGAGGGCAAGGGCTTGAAGGTCGCCAAATGGATGCGGCCCTATATGACCTATGTACTGCCTGTGATCGTAGGCGTGATCTTCGTGGTGGGATTGGTCAATTTCTTCCGGGGATAATACAAAATTGCCGCGAAAGCCAACGCTTTCGCGGCAGTTTTGCGTTTCTTATTGTACGTTTACGGTATCCACGAACCGCAGGAACGCCGCCCGGCCTTCGGGGGTGTTCTTGTACACGCCCGCGTCCTCCAGGACTCCGGCAAAGACCTTACCGGTCTCCTGCATTAGGATGTCCATGGCGTTTTCCTCGGTAAAGGTGTACTTCTTTTTCAGCTCCTCCACCCAGGGGGCGTGCTTGCCCAAGGTCTCGTCGGCGGCAATGTCTTTGCCCGCCACGATTGCCTCCGCCAGGTCTGTCAGCTCGCCTTTCAG
>CAMEWZ010000169.1 GCA_945946745.1 uncultured Clostridia bacterium
TCCAGTTCCTCCAGATCGGAGGCCAGATCCTGGAGCCACAGGGTCGCCCGCTTGCCCACGGTGACCAACTGGGCAGGCTGGTAATGGGTATAGCCCAGAGTGGGCATGGCCTTATACTGCTCCGCAAAAGCAGCCAGGTTCGCCATCACCTTTTTCAGTTCACCCCGCAGGTACTGAAGGCCCTGGCGGTAGATCACAATGTCCGCGTTGTCGGTGACATAGCAGCTGGTGGCACCCAGATGGATGATACCGGCGGCAGAGGGCGCGGCCTTGCCATAGGTATAGACGTGGGCCATCACATCGTGGCGCACTTCCTTTTCCCGGGCAGCGGCGCATTCAAAGTCGATGTCCGTGATGTGGGCTTCCAGCTCCGCCACCTGCTCCTTGGTAATGGGCAAGCCCAGCTCCTGCTCCGCCCGGGCCAGCGCCACCCACAGCTTACGCCAGGTCTGGATCCGGGTCTCGGCGGAGAACAGCTTCAGCATATATTCGGAAGCGTAACGGGAACTCAAGGGGGATTCGTAATATTCTCTCATGGCTTCCTCCTCAGCGAATGATGATGCTGTCCCGCTCGGGGCCGACGGACACGTAGCCGATGTGGCAGCCGATCTGCGCTTCCACATATTCCACATAATCCCGGGCCTCCTGGGGCAGATCCTCCCAGCGGCGGACGCCGGAGATGTCCTGCTTCCAGCCCTTGTGGTACTCTACCACAGGCTTTGCCTCCGCCAACAGCGCCGGGAAGGGGAATTCGTCGGTCTGCTTACCATGGACAAGATAGTGTGCGCAAACAGGGATCTCATCCAGATAGCTCAGCACATCCAGCTTGGTCAAAGCAATATTGGTGGTGCCTTGAACCTGAACGCCATAGCGGGTAGCCACCAGGTCAATGGGGCCGACACGACGGGGGCGGCCCGTCTTGGCGCCGTACTCACCGCCGGCCTCCCGCAGCTGCTCCGCCTCGGGGCCGAACATTTCACAGGTAAAGGGGCCTTCGCCCACGCAGGTAGAGTAGGCCTTCACCACACCCACTACCGCATCCAGACGGGCAGAGGGCAGGCCGGAACCCACCGGGGCGTAGGCGGCGATGGCATTGGAGGAGGTGGTATAGGGATGGATACCGTAATCCAGATCCCGCAGAGCGCCCAACTGGGCCTCGAACAAAATCTTCTTGCCTTCCGCCTGGGCGTTTCTCAGAAACGCGCCGGTGTCGCAGATATAGGGCTTGATCTTTTCGCAGTAGGTATCCAGCCAGGCTTCCAGCTCGGCCATGGTGACCTTTTCCGCGCCGTAAACCCCAGCCAGGGTCAGATTCTTCCACTCCAGCAGATCCTTCAGATGCTCCTTGAGGTGCTCGGGATAGAGCAGTTCACCTGCCAGAACGGTCTTTTTCTGATACTTATCCGAATAGAAGGGCGCGATGCCCTGCTTGGTGGAGCCGAACTTCTTATCCTTCAGCCGGGCTTCCTCCAGGCCGTCCAGAGCCCGGTGCCAGGGCATCAGCAGGGATGCCCGATCACTGATTTTCAGATTCTCCGGGGTCAGCGGCACGCCCTTGGCGGCGACCTCCTCCATCTCCTTCCAGAGGTTTTCCGGATCCAGCGCCACGCCGTTGCCCAGGATGTTCACCACACCCGGGCGGAAAATGCCGGAGGGCAGCAGATGCAGGGCAAACTTGCCATAGGAATTGATGACGGTATGACCGGCGTTTCCGCCGCCCTGGTAGCGCACCACTACGTCGAAGTCCTGGGTCAGCAGATCCACCATCCGGCCCTTGCCTTCATCGCCCCAGTTGATGCCAACAATCGCACAATTCTGCATGGTTCCCCTCCTTACAGATGGGCTTCCAGCCGCCGCATGATCTCGGCGTAGGCTTCTTCCACGCCGCCCAGATCCCGGCGGAAACGATCCTTGTCCAGCTTCTCGCCAGTCTTGGAATCCCACAGGCGGCAGGTGTCCGGGCTGATTTCGTCAGCCAGCACAATGGTGC
Source organism: uncultured Clostridia bacterium (assembly GCA_945946745.1). GTDB lineage: Bacteria > Bacillota > Clostridia > Oscillospirales > Oscillospiraceae > Faecousia. Next base: position 1,991 of record CAMEWZ010000169.1, read on the forward strand.
CGTCGGACAGGCGGCCAAACTCCAGCTTGAAGTCCACCAGGGTCACGCCGCAGGACTTCCAGAACTCCTTCAGGAAGGCGTTGACCCGGAAGGAATACTCCTCGATGGTGGTGATCTCCTCGGGAGTGGCCAGCTTCAAGGCCAGCGCATGATAGGTATTGAGCAGGGGGTCGCCCAGCTCGTCATTTTTATAGGAGAACTCAATGGTAGGCTGGTCAAATACAATGCCTTCCTCCACACCGTAGCGCTTGGAGAAGGAGCCTGCGGAAATGTTCCGGACAATGACCTCCAGAGGCACAATCTGTACCTTCTTCACCAGGGTTTCCCGCTGACTCAGTTCTTGAACATAGTGGGTCGGCACGCCGCTCTTTTCCAGCTTGGCCATCAAACGGTTGCTCATCTGATTGTTGATAACACCCTTGCCCTGGATGGTACCCTTTTTCAAGCCGTTAAAAGCGGTGGCGTCGTCCTTATATTCGACGATCAAAAGCTCCGGATCGTCGGTCGCGTAAACCTTCTTGGCCTTGCCCTCGTATAGCTGCGCTTTCTTTTCCATGGTTGATTCCTCCATATGTTGAAACAGTTAAGGATTGGGCCGGGCACGCCGACCCATCTGTTATTATACTAGAAATATGGCAAACGGAAATATTTTTTTGCGCGATTCGCTGCCTAAACGCACATTTTTTCCCTTTTACACAAAACCGGCACTGGAAATCCGGTCTTTTTTATCCAGAAATCTTTCGGTCAAGGGGCTACTTTCCGCTGTCGCCGTAGTTCGCCAGAACCCGGGCCGAGGGATCGTTGACATCACAGCCCTCCCAGGATTTGTTCGGCATCCAGAAATCCACGATCATCTGTCCCTGGCCGGGATAATACTTCTCAAAAATCTCCCGGTAGAGCAGGGATTCCTTGGTAAAGGGCTGGGCGTGGGTGTACTTTGCCCGCCTGCGTTCGTACTCCTCCTGGGTATAATAGTTTTCCGCGTATTCCTTCAGATAATTCACCATGGAATGGCCAACCGCGTCGGAAAACGCCGCCTTTTCCCGCCAGAGAATGTCTCGGGGCAGGTAATCCCCTTCTTCAAAGGCGTGGCGCAGCAGGTACTTGCCCTTGTTGTACTTGTTTAGCTTCAGCTCCGGATCGATGGCCATGACATACTTGACGAAGTCCAGGTCGCCGAAGGGCACCCGGGCCTCCAGGGAGTTGACGCTGATGCACC
>CAMEWZ010000170.1 GCA_945946745.1 uncultured Clostridia bacterium
TTTTTTCACTTGGTTTTTGAAAAGGGAGATTGCCAATATTTACTTGACACATACGCCGTTATTTGCCATCCGGATTTGGGATTGACTTTCCCGCCCCCTGCCTGTATACTCGGTGTAACGAAACCACATTCCGCCTGGGAGGCAATTCTATGGACAGGAAAACCGCGTTAATCGGTATGAGCGGCGGTGTGGACAGCTCTGTGGCCGCCTACTTGATGCTCCGCCAGGGCTACCGCTGTATTGGCGCTACCATGCGTCTATATGATAATGAAACCATCGGCCGGGAGAAAAGCGCCACCTGCTGCAGCCTGGACGATGTGGAGGATGCCCGCAGCGTGGCCCGGCGTCTGGGGATTCCCCACTATGTATTCAATTTTAAAGAGGATTTCGACCGGCAGGTGATCCAGCGCTTTGTCACCGCTTATGAGCAGGGCTTGACCCCAAATCCCTGCATTGCCTGCAACCGCTATCTGAAATTTGACCGGCTTGCGCGCCGGGCGATGGAGCTGGGCTATGACTATGTGGTCTCCGGCCACTATGCCCAGATCCGGCAGGATCCGGACAGCGGCCGGTATTTATTGTATAAGGCGGCAGACCGGGCCAAGGATCAAACCTACTTTTTGGCCTGCCTGGATCAGAATCAGCTGGCCCATACCCAGTTTCCCCTGGGTGGCCTCACCAAGGACGCGGTGCGCTCCATTGCCGAGGGAAACGGCTTCGTCAATGCCAGAAAGCATGACAGCCAGGATATCTGCTTTGTCCCCGACGGAGACTATGCCGCCTTTCTGGAACGCTACACCGGAAAGACCTACCCCAAGGGGGATTATCTGGACTTGCAGGGCAATGTGGTCGGCCAGCACCAGGGTGCCGTCCGCTACACCATCGGACAGCGGAAGGGGCTGGGCATCGCCCTGGGCGCGCCGGTCTATGTCTGCAAAAAGGACATGGCGAGCAATACCGTTACCGTTGGAGCCAATGACGCCCTGTTTTCCAGCGGTCTTCGGGCAACGGACTGGAACTGGTTCCCCTTCCCTGCCCTAACCGCCCCCATGCGCGTCACGGTGAAAATCCGCCACAGCCAATCCGAGCAGAGCGCCGTGGTTACGCCGGAGGAAAACGGCTTCGCCCGGGTGGAATTTGACACCCCCCAGCGAGCGGTCACCCCCGGTCAGGCGGTGGTTCTGTACGACGGCGAACGGGTCGTCGGCGGCGGCACCATTACGCAGGCCCTTTGATTTACTCTAACGCCACTATAGGAGTTGACAATGGAAAGTTGGCAGTGGACAGTTAAGGTGCGAAGGGAAAACTTTCCACTGTCACAAACGATCTGTCCACTGTATTAACCCGATCCGCATTTTATCAATCTTTGCGTCTACCGTACCAGGAGGTTTTTCATGAAATCCATCCGTGAGATCTACAAAATCGGCAAGGGGCCTTCCTCCTCGCACACCATGGGGCCGGAACGGGCTGCCAAGCTGTTTCTGGAGCGATATCCCCAGGCGGACTTTTTTCAAGTGACGCTATACGGCTCCCTAAGCAAAACCGGCGTGGGCCACGGCACCGACCGGGTGCTCCGCTCCACCCTGGGGCCGGAGAGAACCAAGATCGTCTTTTCCCCGGAAAACTGGGAGGGAATGCACCCCAACACCATGGATTTTTCCGCTTTTGCCGGGGATATCGAGATCGGACACCTGCGGGTAGAGTCCATTGGCGGCGGCGACATCCGCATCCTTGGGGAGGCCCAGGGGGCGGAATCCGAGGAGGTCTATGTGGAGCATTCCTTCGCGGAGATCGCCTATTTCTGCAAATGGCGCTACATCCACACCCTCAGCGACTATGTGGAGCTGAACGAGGGGCCGGAGATCTGGGACTTTCTGATGGAGGTCTGGCAGGTCATGAAGGGCTCCATCAGCGAGGGCCTCTCCAAAACCGGCGTACTTCCCGGCGGGCTGAACGTGCAGCGCAAGGCCAAGTACCTGTTTGACAAGACCCCCCAGGATGACATCCCCGCCTTGAAGGAATTCCAGCGCATCGCCGCCTATGCCTACGCTGTGGCGGAGCAGAACGCGGACAACGGCACCGTGGTCACCGCCCCCACCTGCGGCGCCTGCGGGGTACTTCCGGCAGTGCTGAAATACGCCCAGGATACCAAGGGCTTTTCCGATGCGCAGATTCTGAGAGGCCTGGCCACTGCGGGCATCATCGGCAACCTGACCAAGCAGAACGCCTCCATTTCCGGGGCGGAATGCGGCTGCCAGGCGGAGATCGGCACCGCCTGCTCCATGGCCGCCGCCGCTTTGGCGGAGCTGTATGGACAGAATCTGGATCAAGTGGAGTATGCTGCGGAGGTAGCCATGGAGCACCATCTGGGGCTGACCTGTGATCCCATCTGCGGTCTGGTGCAAATTCCCTGCATTGAGCGCAACGCCGTAGCCGCCGTCCGGGCCATGAACGCCTGCAATTTGAGTTACTTCCTCACCGGCTCCCGGAACATCAGCTATGACATGGTCTGCCGGGCCATGAAGGAAACCGGCGTGAATCTGGATCACCGATTCCGGGAGACCAGCGAGGGCGGCCTGGCCAAGCTTTATGACCGGAAAAGCGGCAAACGGAGCTGACCAACTCCCCCATTTTCCCGTTGCACCCCCTTGACAGGTATGCTACAATATTATGAGGAAATTTCGGAAAAAACCGGAGAGGATGAACAATATGGCAAAAGAAAAGAAGGTCGAGCAGATCACCGACATGGAGGTCGATTTTGCCCAGTGGTTTACCGATGTGTGCAAGAAGGCGCAACTCATCGAGTATTCTTCCATCAAGGGCATCTTCATTTACCGTCCCTATGGCTACGCGATCTGGGAGAATATCCAGCACATTCTGGACGCGGAATTCAAGAAGGTTGGTGTGGAGAACGTCTACATGCCCATGCTGATTCCCGAAAGCCTGCTGCAGAAGGAAAAGGATCACGTGGAGGGCTTCGCCCCCGAGTGCGCCTGGGTCACCATGGGCGGCAGCGAAAAATTAGAGGAGCGCTACTGCATCCGGCCCACCTCGGAGACCCTGTTCTGCGAGCATTTCGCCCAGGTCATCCAGTCCCACCGGGATCTGCCCCTCAAGTATAAC
>CAMEWZ010000171.1 GCA_945946745.1 uncultured Clostridia bacterium
CGCTACCTCCACCTTGGCAAGGTGGCGCTCTACCGGATGAGCTACGCCCGCAACGAACATGACTTATTATACAGAAAAATCTGAAAATGTCAAGTCCTTTTTTTGGTTTTTTTATTCTGTCGGCTGACTTTCCACTCGGGCGGGTGCGGGTGCCGCCGCGCCATTGCCGGAATACATGGAATAATCCCACACGTATTCCTCCATCTGGGCATTGGTAAAGGTCTGGAATCCGCCGCTCTCGCTGCACCGCAGCAGATCCACATGATAATACTGCCCATTGTCCAGCACCAGATTCCACGTCCATGGCTCCCCCGCGTGGGTTCCCGTAACCACCAGGCAGTCCAGTCCGGCGCCGCGGCACATCGCCGCGTAAACTGTGGCAAAGGCCCGGCTGTCCCCCACACCGTGGCGCAGCAGGCTATAGGCCGGGGTGATGGAGGTCTCCAGCTTGTAATCAAACCGCTCCATTAAGAATGCGTACAGCTGGGCATATTTCTGCCGATCCGCATCGTCGCCGCTAACGTACAGCACCGCGGAATCAAACACCGGCTGCACCTGGGTCTGCATCCGCCGCAGGGTATCCCGGCTGTTCTGATAAGTAAACACCAGTTCAACCACCCGGCCATTTCCGCTGCCGCAGACCGCCTCCGTAACCTGGGGCGTTTCCATCACCGTCTGGGGATTTTCCTGGGCATAGTCCTGAACGTACTGGGTATAGTCCCGATCGTCATAATTCTCCACCAGCAGCACGATTCCCGGCTCGAAGGCCTCCAGTGCCTCTGCCACGATTTTTTCTGCCTCCTTGGTGTCACGCACACGGCGTATCTGCTGGATCTCCGTACGGCCATGCAGATACTCCACGTTGACTGCCACTGCCGGTTGGCCCATGCTGACACCCAGCTCGCATTGAATGGATTTGACCGCATAGGCGGCAATCGGGTCATAGGTCATCACATGCTCCGATGCCATCTCTACGCCCCGATCCAGGGCTGTGGCCGGGTAATCCGCCACATTGATGGCCGCGATCTCCGTGCCTGCCTCGATAATCATCTTCATTGCCTGGATCAGCTCGGAGTAATTGGAGGCAGAGATAACCTCCGTCTGAGAATTCTGCCGCTGCTGCTGATGGGGCGTTACAGACAGATAACTCCCGTCCATCCAACCGCAGCCCGTGAGCAGCAGGCTTGCCGCCAGCATCAAGGGCAAAAGAAACCGTTTCATATATTCCCTCCTATCAAAGGGCGTTCTTGGTATACCGGGAAAACCCGTCGCCCAGAACCTGGTGCGCCTCCTGGAGAATGATAAAGGCTGACGGATCGATCTCCATCACCAGTTCCTTCAGTTCCGTGATCTGCTGCCGCTTCACAGCCGCCAGCACCACCTTGGTCTGGACATGGGAAAAGCTTCCCTCCGCATGGAGCAAGGTGGCGCCCCGATCCAGCCGGTCGCCGATGGCCTCGGCAATGGCATCGTATTCCGGTGAGATGATCAGCGCTACCTTGGAATAGTCAAAGCGGTACACCACCGCGTCGATCACTTTCCCGCAGAGGAACACCGTCACCCCGGTATACAGCGCCTTGGACAGATCCCGAAAAACGATGCCGGTCAGCAGCGCCACCAAAGCGTCAAAGATCATGGTCAGCTGCCCAATGGGCACGTTCCGGTAGCGCAGCTTCAGCAGCCGGGCCAGAATGTCTGAGCCGCCGGTGGAGCTGCCGCTGATGAACACCACCCCAAGCCCCAGGCCGCAGATGGTTCCGCCGTACAGCACGCTGATCAGCGGCTCCATAGGCGGCATCGCAATCTGCGCGAATCCATCGATCAGCACCGAGCTGAGCAGCATTCCCAGCAGACTGCCGGTGAAGAATCGTTTTCCGATCTTCATACCTCCCAGAATAAACAGCGGCAGATTGATTAGGATGGTAAGGCTGCCCACGCTTCCAAAGCCCGTCAGCGCCACCACCGCCATAGCCAAACCCGAAATGCCGCCGGGATTCAATTCGTTTGGCTGCAAGAACAGAGAAAAGCCCGCCGAAAATAGGGCGCTGCCCACAATGGTAGCGGCGATCCATCCATATTTTTGCCAAAATGTGCGCATATTTTCCCCCCTCTTGGAATGATAGTCGGTTCCGCGATTCCGTTCACACCTCGAAAGCCTGCTGCTTGTCGGGGGAATCCTCCTCCTTCAGCAACGCACCCGCCGAGGGAATCGTCTTGGTACGGTAGCGGCTTTCATTGACGATGCCGCTGCCCTCCAGAAGAACAGCGTCCTTCAGCACCGCTTTTTTCTTAAGGGTCATCACTGCTACGCCCTGGGTATTGCGGGTGGTCTTGGGCAGCAGCTGAGCCGTGGAGAAGATCGCCGCCCGGCCATCGGTGGAATAGAGCGCCATCTGCGCGTCAGCATCCAAAGCCAGCACCTTCACCAGAGGACTCTTGTCGGAATAGGCACCGGTGAGCTTCTTCCGGTTGGTCTTGGTCTCGTAGGCGGACAGGGGTACCTTGGCCGCCTTGCCGTTCTCAAAGAAGAACAGCACAAAGCCCTTGTAGTCCCCGCAGAACACAAGGCCCACCAGATTCTCCCCGGACTCAAAGCCCAGCTTCTGGGGCAGGTAATCGCCCAGCAGAGAGGCCTTGCTGTCGTCAAAATCACGGAGTCTTGCCTTATAGCACTGGAACTTGTCGGTGAACACCAGGAACTCCGCCTTATTTGTAGTTTCCTTGGTGAAGGATAGGCTGTCGCCCTCCTTGAATTTCTGCTCCCCGCTCATGCGCAGGGATTGCTGCGTGATCTTTTTCAGATATCCTTCCTTGGACACGAACACGGTAACGGGATAATCCGGAACCGTCTCCTCCTCTTCCTCCGGAGCGGCATCCTGTACATCATAGACGATCTCGGTTTTCCGGGGCTGGCCGTATTTCTCGGATACCGCCTGCAATTCCTTGATGATGACGTTTTTCAGCTTCCGGGAGCTGTCCAGGGTTTCCCGCAGCTCGGCGATTTCCTTTTCCAATTGATCGATGGCCTTGGTCTGCTTCAGGATGTATTCCTTGTTGATGTTGCGCAGCTTGATCTCCG
>CAMEWZ010000172.1 GCA_945946745.1 uncultured Clostridia bacterium
CCGTTAAGCATAGGTTTTGATAATGCCCAGGGCGATCTCCCGGCGGGAGAGGCAGCGATCCATGGCCTGCTTTTCTATGTAGCGGTGGGCATCGGCCTCGGACATTTTCAGCTGCTCGATCAGCAGCCATTTGGCCCGGTTTACCAGGCGGATTTCTTCCATTTTTTCTTCAATGGAGGTGGCTTTTTTCTCCATCCGCCGCAGCCGCTCCCGGGCGGAGGCCATCCATTTCAGCCCCTGCTGGAGGGTCTGGGACGCAACCGGCTTGGACAGGGTGAAAATCCCCTGGGGAACCACCTTGGCGTTGGTTTCCTCATAGACCTCGGCGCGCACCAGCAGCAGCACTACGCTGCTGGGGGTTTGGCTGGCGTCGATGGCAAACCGGGTGCCGAATTCATCCGGCAGCGGCGCGTTGACGATGATGAAATCAAAGCTGCGGCTCAGCAGCTCCCGCCGGGCGGCGGCAATGTTGGTGACCATACAGACGGGGTAATACTCGGATCCAGGGAGCATCTGTGACAGTGCTTCCTGGAATTTTTGGGCGGCGGAAACCACCAGAACGCTGTAGGTCTGCTCGTTAAATACCACAATGCTCCCTCCTTTCCATGAAAAAACGGACTATTCCTTGCAGAAGTAATTCAGCAGGGAGGCGGGGAGATGCCGCGCCAGAAATTCGCTGGCAGCGGAATTCCGGGATGCAGTGGTGCGGGAGAGGGGAAGCGTCTGCAAATGGCTGACCTCATGCTTGGCAGCAGTAAACAGATTGACGTTGGAGGCCTCTGGGGGAGACATTTGCTCCTGAATGCCCTCCAGACCGGCCCAAATCAGCAGGGCGAAGGCCAGATACGGATTGGCCGTGCAGTCCGGGGAGCGCAGCTCCACCCGCCGGTATTCGCCGGAGGCGGCCGGAATCCGGATGAGCATGGAGCGGTTGTCGCTGGACCAGGAAATATACTTGGGAGCCTTGTGGGAGCCAAGGCGGCGGTAGGATTGCTCGGTGGGATTTAAAAACAGCGTGATTTCCGGAATCCGGTTCAGAATGCCCGCCATCATGTGCTGCATCAGATTCTCCCCGCTGCCCTGGACGGACATGTTGATGTGGAAACCGCTGCCGGGGCAGTCCGGCAGAGGCTTGGGGGAGAAATCCGCCGCCAGTCCGTTCCGGGCGGCAATGGTTTTTACTACGGTGCAGAAGGTGATGGCGTTGTCCGCAGCCGTCAGCGCGTCAGAGTAGCGAAAATCAATTTCGTTCTGACCGGGGCCTTCCTCGTGGTGAGACGATTCCGGCTGAATCCCCATTTGCTCCAGGGTCAGGCAGATGTCCCGCCGGACATTTTCGCACCGATCCTCCGGAGCAACATCCATATAAGTGGCGTGGTCATAGGGAATTTTGGTGGGTTCGCCCTCCTCGTCCAGCCGGAACAGGTAGAATTCCAGCTCGGAACCGAAGGAGAAGGTGAAGCCGGCTTTGCTGGCATCCGCGATGGCCTGCTTTAAAATGCTCCGGGTGTCCAGCGCGAAAAGCGTTCCGTCGGGCTGGGTAATGGTACAGAACATCCGTACCACCCGGCCATGCTCCGGCCGCCAGGGCAGCACGGTGATGGTGGTGGGATCGGGATGGAGGAACAGGTCGGAGTGAATTTCATCGCCGAAGCCGGCAATGGCAGAGGCATCCAGAGCGATGCCGTATTTAAACGCCCGTTCCAGTTCCTGGGGCATGATGGATATATTTTTAGGCCGGCCAAGGCAGTCGCAGAAGGCAAGGCGGATGAACTTCACATCCTCCTCCTCAATGTATTGCATGACTTCCTGCGGGGTGTATTTCATAAGAACAACCTGCTTTCTTCGGAAATTCGACAAAAAGGGACATACCTGGATAATACCATACCCAGCGAAAAAGAAAAAGACATCCACCGAAAAAGCATAGATCTTTTCCGAATGAACGTCGTTGCCCACCAAGGATAGTATATGCCAAACAGAGCAGATTGTCAATGTACCCAAAGAGAAAAAACTTTTTTTGTGCAGGGTGTTGACAAATGGGAAATCATGGTGTAGAATGCATCCCATCAAGGCAAAGGAGTCTTTGAGCAGTCGCTCATTGACCCCTTTGTCTCTTTTTTTATTTGTTTGCAAAGAAGGAGCGTTTATTATGGAAACTGTATCCGATTACTTTGGTTGTCTGGTGTTTGATGACCGGGTGATGAAGGCCAATCTCAGCGCCGACGTTTATCAATCCTTGAGAAATACCATTGACCATGGCGCGAAGCTGGATCCCTCCGTTGCCAATGTTGTGGCCGCCGCCATGAAGGACTGGGCAGTTGCCCATGGCGCGACCCACTACACCCATTGGTTCCAGCCCCTCACCGGCATCACCGCCGAGAAGCACGACAGCTTCATTTCCCCGGCTCCCGATGGCGGCGTCATCATGGATTTTTCCGGCAAGGAGCTGATTAAGGGCGAGCCGGATGCCAGTTCCTTCCCCTCCGGCGGCCTGCGGGCAACCTTTGAGGCCCGTGGCTACACCGCTTGGGATCCTACCTCCTATGCCTTTATCAAGGGCAAGACCCTGTGTATCCCCACAGCCTTCTGCTCCTACGGCGGCGAGGCCCTGGATAAGAAAACCCCGCTGCTGCGTTCCATGGAGGCGCTGAACCGTCAGGCCATGCGGATTCTGAAGCTGTTCGGCAACGACGATGTGAAGTGCGTCCGCACCTCCGTCGGCCCGGAGCAGGAGTATTTCCTGATTCCCAAGGAGCTGTACGAGCAGCGCAAGGATCTGATTTATACCGGCCGCACCCTGTTTGGCGCCAAGGCGCCCAAGGGCCAGGAGATGGATGACCATTACTTCGGCGTCATCAAGCCCCGGGTGGCGGCGTACATGGCGGATCTGAATGAGGAGCTGTGGAAGCTGGGCATTCTGGCCAAGACCGAGCATAACGAGGTGGCGCCTGCCCAGCACGAGCTGGCTCCCATCTACACCACCACCAACGTGGCTACCGACCATAACCAGCTGACCATGGAGATCATGCAGAAGGTCGCCGCCAAGCACGGCCTGGTGT
>CAMEWZ010000173.1 GCA_945946745.1 uncultured Clostridia bacterium
GGCGCGCCGAAGGCCTCCCGGTTGAAGAAGTTGCCCCACCGGCCAATGGACTGCCCAATGAGAAAGCCCAGCAGCACCAGATCCAGCACTGTGGCCATTTTCAGCTTCTTGATCCGGCAGAAAACGGCGATGCCCAGCACCGCACCCAGCACGCCGCCGTAGATGGCGATGCCGCCCTCCCAAATGTACAGCACGGAAATGGGGTCGGCGGCATAATCCCGCCAGGAGAAGACCACATAATAAATCCGGGCGCAGACAATGGCGAAGGGGGTGATCCAGAGGACGCCGTCCAAAATGTCGTCCTCCTTAAGGCCGAATTCCTTGCACCGGCGGCAGCAGTACAGCACCGCCAGCATCAGCCCCACGGCGATCACCAGGCCGTACAGATGAATGGTCATCGGCCCCAGGGAAACCGTCTGGGGCGGATTTACAGTAATGCCAAAAGAGGGAAAAGAAATGGATGTGTAGTTCATAAACATACCTTCTAAGCAGTTGACAATGGATAGTGGACAGTTTTGCTCTTACAACGGAGGTGCGTGATCTTCCTCCGGTAAGGGATAGATAATGGACAGGCTGCACCGTTCCGGGCAAACCACCCGGTTTAGGAAATCCAGGATTTCCCCTTCTTCCACACTCCGGTAGACCTCCGGAAAATGGAAATAGTCGAAATCGGAAAAATGGTAGGCGCAGATCCGGAAACAGGTGCCGTCAAAGCTGTCCAGCCCCCGAATTCGGCGGCCCAGGGCACTGCGCTTCATCCGCAGGAAGCTCCCCTGGGGCAGCCCCTCCGCCACCAGCTTTTTCCCCTGGGCCAGGATGGCCTCCCGGACGGCCCGGGGATCGTCGGAATCGCCGGAGCACAGCAGCATGGCGCAGCCGTCCACCGTCTCGAAGCCACCGCCGAAGGAGGAATCGATCAGCCCTTCCTCGTACAGCCGCAGATACAGCTCCGAGGACTCTCCGAACAGGGCCTCCGCCGCCAGATCCGCCACCATCTCCTGGCGGATGGCCCGCTCCCCCGTGCCCGCGCTCTCGCATTTAAAGGCCAAGTTGAAGGTGGGCATGGCCACCTCCATGGTGTCCTCGATCTCCGCCCGGGGGCAGGTCATATCCTCCTGCCAGGGGCGGTTCTTTTTCCCCGCGGCCCACCGCTGCGTGCCCAGCACCTGCCGGGCAGTCTGGGCCACCGCCTCCGGCTCCACGTCGCCGATGACGCAAAGCAGCATATTCTCCGGGGTATAGAACGCCTGGTGGCAGCGGTTCAAGACCTCCGGGGTGATCTGCCGGATGGTCTGGGAGGAGCCCAGAATCGGCACCCGGATGGGGTGGCTGGCATACATCGCCGCCATCAGATTGTCGAACACCCGGCTGTCCGGGGCATCCTGGTTCATACCGATCTCCTGATCGATGATGCCACGCTCCTTTTCTACGCTTTCCTCGGTGAAATAGGGAGTGGAAACGAATTCCAGCAGTAGCCGCAGGCATTCGTCAAAATGCTCGGTGCAGGAAAAATAGTAGGCGGTCATATCATAGCTGGTAAAGGCATTGACGGAAGCCCCCAGCTGGGCAAATTCCTCGCTCACATCCCGACCGCCGGGCATGTCGAACATTTTGTGCTCCAGATAATGGGCCACCCCCGCCGGGGCCTGAAAGGCCTGGCCCTCCAGGGAAAAGTCCGTATGAATGGAGCCGTAATCCGTGACAAAATACGCCAGCTTTTTGGTAAAGCCCCGGCGCTGGACGATGCGGAGCCGCAAGCCGTTTTCCAGCGTATCGGAAAACACGGTCTCATCCAGCTCTGGGTAGGAAACCCGGTTCATTGGCTCTCTCCTTTCAAAAAATAGGTGGTATGCAGTTCCATTCCCCGGGCAGCGGCAGTTACATCCGCCGCCGTCACGGCCTCCACCGCTGCCATATATTCCGGCACCGACCATTTCAGTCCGCCCAAAGCGGCAGTGGCATAGTAGCTTTCGATGGTGCCGGGAGAATCGTGGGTGGCCCGGAGGGAACTGAGAATGGCCTCCTTGGCGGCGGTCAGCTCACCGGGGGTAATGTCCCCAGCCTGGCAGGCCCGGAACTGGTTCCCAATTTCCTCCCGGGCGGCCTTCTCCTGGTCAAAATCGATTCCGGCATAGACCAGCACAATGCCCTTGGCGCTGTAGTAGGCCGAGCCGATGGAATAGCACAGTGACCGTTTCTCCCGGACGTTCAGGAACAGCTTGCTGGTCATGCCTCCGCCGAAAATGGCATTGAGTACCTGCATGGCGGCGAAATTCTCGTCCCGGTTGGTAATGGGGGTGACAAAGCCCATGCACAGCTTGCCCTGGGAGACCTCCATGGTCTCCACCGCGTCCTGCTTCCCGCAGGGATGGAGCCCGGTTTGGGGGGCCAGCGCCTGGGGCTGCCGCTCCAGACGGGACAGCAGCGGCAGCAGCCGCTCCGCCACGGCGGCAGTCTCCGCGCTGCCCACATAAAAAATCTCAATGGGGCTGGTGCGCAGAATCGTTTGATAGTGCGTTGCCAGCGCCTCCGGCGTAATGGCCGCCACCTGCTCCGGTTCCCCCAGCCGGGACAGGCCGAAGCTGTCCTCCCGGCACAGGATCTTCAGCAGGCGGCTCATAGCATAGGCCCGCTTGTCGTTGCGCTCAGACTCGATGGTGGAGATCAGATTTTTCTTTTCTCCCTCCACAAAGGCGGGGAGAAATCCGCCGTTTTCCATGGGAGAATCCAGCAGCAGCTCCTCCAGGAAGGACAGCATCGGCTCCATCACCGCGTCCCCCGGCAGGGCAAACCGGTCATCCATAAATCCGCAGCACAGTCCGGTGGTCTGGTAGTCGCCCACCCGGCGAACCAGGGGGCTGACAGCGGCGCCGTACAATTCATCCAGGCGCTCCGTAATGGCCCGTAGATCCGGGCACCAGCGGGTGCCTCGCAGCAGCACCGACGGCAACAGGGCATTCAAAGCAGCCTCCTCCCGGCACATGGGCCGCACCAGCTGAAAGCTGAGGCACCCCTGCTTAAACCGGGAATCCCGGCAGGCGCGCAGGGTCAC
>CAMEWZ010000174.1 GCA_945946745.1 uncultured Clostridia bacterium
AGCATTCCCAGCACGCTGTCCCCCAGAAATTCCAGCCGCTCGTTGCTGAGCAGGCCGTTGTGCCAGCGCTCATTGGCATAGGAGGAATGGGTCAAGGCATTTTGCAGCAGGGAGATATTGTGGAACCGGTAACCAATGGCCTCTTCCAATTCCTTAATCATTTTGGGCACTCTCCTTTATGGCGGCCAGATCCCGCTCCAGCTGCGCGGTAAAATCCCCCTGGGCCGCCGTCATCGCCTGCTTCACCGCATTGCGGAAGGCCAGGGCATCGGAAGCGCCGTGGGCCTTGATGACCGGCTTTTTGATACCCAGGAACTGGGTGCCGCCGATCTCCCGGTAGTCCAGCAGCTTCATCATATCTCCCACGCCGGACTTACACAGCAGGTAGCCCAGCTTGGAGAACGCATTTTTCTTGAACACCTTTTTGAGCATACTGCCCATGAACATGGCGGTTCCCTCGATGGATTTCAGCAGCACATTGCCGCTGAAGCCGTCGCAGACCACCACATCCACCTCGCCCAGGGGAACGCCCCGGGCCTCCACATTGCCGGTAAAGTGTATCAAGCCCTGCTCATCCGCTTTTTTCAGCAGGGCGTAGGCATCCCGCTGAAGCTGGGTGCCCTTGCTGTCCTCGGTGCCGATGTTCAGCAGACCCACCCTGGGCTTCTCCATCCCCAGCACGTTTTTCGCGTAGGCGGAGCCCACCAGGCCGAATTGCAGCAGGAATTCCGGGGTACACTCGGCGTTGGCGCCGCAGTCACAGATCACCACCTTGCCCCCGGTCTTGGTGGGCATGGAGGGCGCCATCGCCGCCCGGCGGATACCCTTTACCCGCTTGACGATCAAGGTCGCGCCGGTGAGCAGGGCGCCGGTGGAGCCGGCGGACACAAAGGCATCGCCCTTACCCTCGGAGAGCATTTTTAGGCCCACGATCATGGAGGAATTCTTCCGCTTGTGGATCACGGAGCCGGGATCATCGTGCATATCCACCACATCGTCGGCATTGGCAATCTCCATGCCGTCGGGCAGATTGTCGATGTTGTGCTTTTTTAAAACGCCCAGGATTTCCTCTCCCCGGCCCACCAGGATGATCTCCACCCCGTAGGCCTTGGCTGCCTCAATGGCACCCATCACGGGAGCCTCCGGAGCCAGATCGCCGCCCATCGCGTCCAGAATGATCTTCAACTGCGCCACCTCTTTCTTTTATATTCCGTTGGCCGTCAGCGCGTCGATTTCTTCCAGAGACCGCTGGGCAATGGCCAGGTTCTTTTCCGCTTTTTTCCGAATCCGCTTCTCCAGCGGAGCAATGATGCTGAAATTGATGTTCATCGGCTGGAAGGCTTCCACCGTTTCGTCGCTGATGTACAGGCCCAAAGCGCCGATGGCGGTAGTTTTGGGGAAGTCCGGCAAGGGCCGTCCCTGCACCTTGGCCGCCATGGCCACCGCTGCCAGATAACCAGAGGCGGTAGACTCCACGTACCCTTCCACACCGGTCATCTGTCCGGCAAAGGCCACCAGGGGATTGCGGCGGTCAGCGTAGTACCGATCCAGCAGCTTGGGGCTTTGCAGGAAGGTATTCTGGTGCATCACGCCGTAGCGGACAAATTCCGCGTTTTTCAGCGCGGGAATGAGGGAGAACACCCGCTTCTGCTCGCCGAATTTCAGATGGGTCTGGAAGCCCACCAGGTTAAAGACGCTTTTCGCCGCGTTGTCCTGACGCAGCTGCACCACCGCGTAAGGCTCCTTCCCGGTTTTGGGATCGGTAAGGCCCACAGGCTTCAGCGGACCGTAGCGCAGGGTATCCACGCCCCGGCGGGCCATGACCTCCACCGGCATGCAGCCTTCAAACACGTTTTTGTCCTCAAAGCCATGCACCTCCGCCTCCTGGGCAGTGGTCAGCTCCTGGACGAAGGAAATGTACTGCTCCTTATCCAAGGCGCAGTTGATGTAATCCGGGGTGCCCCGGTCGTACCGGGACTGCCACCAGGCTTGCTCCATATCGATGGATTCCGCCGTAACCAGCGGCGCGGCGGCATCAAAAAAGTGCAGATACCCGGTATCGCCAAAATACCGGCCAATGGCCTGGCTCAGCGCATCGGAGGTCAGCGGGCCGGTGGCGATGATCACAGGCCCCTCCGGCACCTGGGTCACTTCCTCGGGAATCACCCGAATATTCGGATGACTGCGGATCTTGTCCGTGACCATTTTGGAAAAGCCGCCCCGATCCACCGCCAGGCAGCCGCCTGCCTCCACCCGGGTTGCCTCCGCGCACTGGAGGATCAAGCTGCCGCAGCGGCGCAGTTCCTCTTTCAAAAGGCCCACCGCGTTTTCCAGCCGGTCGCCCCGGAGGGAATTGGAACAGACCAATTCGGCAAAGTCGGGGCTATGATGGGCGGGGGTCATTTTTTGGGGCTTCATTTCGTACAGCGCCACATCAATCCCCCGCTGGGCAAGCTGCCAGGCCGCCTCGCACCCGGCAAGGCCCGCGCCGATGACTTTTACGACCATGCTCAAGCCTCCTTCGTTTTCTTCGCGGCGGTTTTCTTGGCTGTGGTTTTCTTGGCGGCGGGCTTTTTCGCAGCCGTTTTGGCCGCTGCCTTTTTCGCTGCCGGTTTCTTCGCCGGGGCTTTCTTGGCAGGCGCTTCCGCAGCCTGCTCCTCCGGGGCAGCTTCCTCCCCCGCCGGTTTCTTTTTATAGTAGCCCCGCTGATCCTCGGGCAGGAATCTGGAGCAGTTTTCGTTGATGCAGAAGGGCTTCATCCGGCCCTTTCCGGATTTTTTGAACATGGTCTGGCCGCACTCGGGGCAGTCCTCCGCCGTGGGTACGTCCCAGGTCATGAAGCCGCACTCCGCCCCCTTCTCGCAGGCGTAGTAGGCATAGCCCTTCTTGGACTTGCGCTTGAGCATACCGCTGCCGCATTTGGGACAGCGTCCGGGCATCCGCTCCACCAGGGGCTTGGTGTTCCGGCACTCCGGGAAACCGGGGCAGGCCAGGAATTTGCCGAACCGGCCGGTTTTGATGACCATTTTCCG
>CAMEWZ010000175.1 GCA_945946745.1 uncultured Clostridia bacterium
CTTGTCCGCAATCAGGGCGATGAACTCCGAATTGGTGGGCTTGCCCTTGGTGTTGCTTACTGTGTAGCCGAAGAACCTTTGCAGAGTGTCCAGATCGCCCCGATCCCAGGCGACCTCGATGGCGTGGCGAATGGCACGCTCCACTCTGCTTGGCGTGGTGCCGAAGGTTTTCGCCACCTGGGGGTAGAGCACCTTGGTGATGGCGTTGATCACGTCCATATCGTTTACCGCGATAATGATGGCCTCCCGCAGGTACTGGTAGCCCTTGATGTGGGCGGGGACGCCGATTTCGTGGATGATGTTGGTGACCATGGACTCAATGCTGTTCTTGTCCGGGCGGCGCTTTTCGGGAAACCGGAGGCTCTCCCCACCCCGGATCTCTTCCAGCCGCTCCACCAATGCCGTCATATCGCAGGGCTTCAGCATCAGATACCGAACCCCTAAGTTTGCTGCCGCCGTGGATACATAATCTGTTACAAAAACGGAGGTCGCCAGCGTCATGGGACGGCGCTCCATACCCGCGATGCTTTTGAGTACGCTGATACCATCCTTCTTGGCCAGCATCAGATCCAGCACCAGAATCTCGGGCTTCTTTTCCTCGATCATGCGGATGGCCTGTTCCCCATCATTGGCCGTTCCCACTACCAGAAAACCGTCGGCACGCTGCAGCGCGGTGGTCAGACCGGTGCAGAAATCTTCCGCGCTGTCGGCGATGAATACTGTTGTCGTGTGTTCCATACATTCCTCTCCTGTCATGATAGATTCTCCCCAAGCCACGGCGAAGGGGCCGTGTGCGACAAATAAAGCATAGCACGAAGTGCTTCTTTTTGCAAGGTGATTTGTAAATTTTCGCTCGTCTGAAAATGACGTTTTTCTTGCAATTCTCGGTAAATTTCCTTCATTTCTCTATAATTCGACAAAATTCGACACCAGGGCGGACAGTTGACGGCGGCGTGCTGCCCGTGTAAAATAAGCGGGAAGCTATTTTTCGGAGGTTAGGTTCATGGACAAACGGATCGCCGCGCTCTGCGGCTTTTTGGACGCGTCCCACAGCGTCTATCACGCGCAAAACGCCATTGTGGAGCAGCTGAACCAGGCGGGGTATTCCCCTTTGGAGGAGCAGAAAGCCTGGACGCTGACGCCCGGCGGAAAATACTATGTCACCCGGGGTGGTTCGGCGGTGATCGCGTTTCGGATTCCCCGGGGAAATCCCACCGGCTTTGTAATGAGCGCCAGCCACTGCGACCGGCCCTGCTTCAAGCTGAAGGAGAATTACGCGCTGTCCGGACCCTATCTCCGGGCGGCGGTGGAGCGCTACGGCGGGATGATTCTTTCCACCTGGCTGGATAGGCCCCTCTCTCTGGCCGGACGGGTGGCGGTGGACACCGGGGACGGCATCGAAACCAGGTTGGTGGACATCGACCGGGATCTGCTGCTGATTCCCAACGTGGCCATCCATATGAACCGCCAGGTCAACGACGGCTACAAGTGGAATCCGGCGGTGGATACCATCCCGCTGGCCGGAGGAAAGGATACGGCAGCACGGCTGGAGGCGCTGCTGGAACAGCTGGCCGGGGGCAAGATCCTGGGCCACGATTTGTATTTGTATCTGCGGCAGAAGGCCAGCGTCTGGGGCGTGGAGGAGGAGTTCCTTTCCGCGGCGGCGCTGGACGACCTGGAATGCGTCTGGGGCTGTACCCAGGGCTTCCTGAACGCCGGGGAAAGCCGGGCCATTTCGGTGCTGTGCGTATTCGACAGTGAGGAGGTTGGCTCCGGCAGCGTGCAAGGGGCAGGCTCCACTCTGCTGACGGATACGCTGACCCGGATCAGCCAGGCCCTGGGCCAAGGCCTGCAGCAGCTGCTGGCCCAGTCCTTCCTGGTGTCCGCGGACAACGCCCACGCGATCCATCCCAACCATCCGGAGTTTGCCGATCCCACCAACGCCCCGGTGCTGGGGGGTGGCATCGTGCTGAAGCACAACGCCAACTTGAGCTACTGCACCGACGGGGTGGCGGCTGCCATTTTCCGCAAGATTTGCGCCAAAGCGGAGGTGCCGGTGCAGAGCTACTATAACCGGGCGGATCTGCCCGGTGGCTCCACCCTGGGCAGAATCTCCCTGGCCCACGTCAGCGTTCCCACGGTGGACATCGGCCTGGCCCAATTGGCTATGCACAGCAGCTACGAGACGGCGGCGGTTGCCGACGCGCTGTATCTGGAGCAGGCTATGACGGCCTACTACGGCTCCGCGCTGGAAAAGCAGGGGGATGGATACCGCTTGGAATAAGCCCTGGAATTCGGGCAAAATGCCTAAATTTGTACAGAAAAATTGTAGGAACCCACCATTGCGCCTGCGCGTGATATATGGTATCATGAGTTTATCCAGGTGGATTATGCCTACTCCACATAATAGGCATAATACCGCTAAATTAAAGGAGGATAAACCCGTCTGACGCACGGTACGGCAGTGTGGAGACCTGTCGTAATGCTTCCGGAATAGTACCGTTCGGAAGTGAGAACGCACGCGAAAATGGTAGGTGCGTTTCGCGTCAAAACAGTATGGCAAGTTTGACCCTGAAGAACGTAAAGAAGATCTACCCCTACAGCGGCGACGACGCAAAGAAAAAGAAGAAGGGCGAGCCTGAGAAGAAGAACAACCTGCAGATCACGGACAAGGGTGTTGTGGCGGTTCAGGAGTTCAACCTGGAGATCGCGGACAAGGAATTCATCGTCCTGGTCGGCCCCTCCGGCTGCGGCAAGTCCACCACGCTGCGTATGATCGCCGGTCTGGAAGAGATCTCCGAGGGCGAGCTGTACATCGGCGACCGTCTGGTCAACGACGTGGCTCCCAAGGACCGTGATATCGCCATGGTCTTCCAGAACTACGCTCTGTACCCCCATATGACCGTCTATGAGAACATGGCCTTCGCTCTGAAGCTGCGCCATACTCCCAAGGACGAGATCGACAAGAAGGTCAAGGAAGCCGCTGAGATCCTGGACATCACCCAGTACCTGGGCCGTAAGCCCAAGG
>CAMEWZ010000176.1 GCA_945946745.1 uncultured Clostridia bacterium
CGCTGACCGGAAAGGCCAACTTCATCACGGATCTGATCGACATCAACGACCAGGAGAACTATCTGACCTTCTGGCACTGCGGCAACGCCGCGCCGTCCCTGCATCAGTGCAACTGCGGTGTGAAGCTGTGCGATCATCCGCTGTATAACAAAGGCTCCGCCTTCCGCGCGGTGCTGAAGGAGGGGCCGGTGACGGTTTCCCGGTTCTGCAATGTGGACGGAAAATACAAGCTTTTCTTGCTCAAGGGAACTGCCATTCCCACAACGATGTATACACCCGGATGTATGGTCAATGTCAAGGTGGACGTTCCCGTGCGGGATGTGATCGGCGGCATTATCCGGGAGGCTGTCCCCCACCACTACAGCATCGTCTGGGAGGATGTGGCCGACGATATGCGCCTGATTGCGTCTATTCTGGGCGTCGAGGTTATCCAACTGTAAACCGCAGTTCCCGCTTTGTGCCATTGGAAGGGGCTGGGGCAAAAAACAGGCTTACCGCGGTTCTGCGATAAGCCTGTTCCCTATTTTATTCCGGCATACGGGTGCTTTCCCGCTCCACGATATGCCCCTTTAGACGAACCACCGGCGGCGCGCTGCCCTGGTTCATTTCCTCAAAAGCGTCCATAATGGCCTGGGCGATGGCCGGTTTGTTCAGCTCCACGCTGGAAAGCCGGGGGGTGCAGTAGCTGCTCATCCGGGAATTGTCGAAGCCTACCACGGCCACGTCCTCGGGGATCCGCAGGCCGCAGTCCTTCAGCGCCTGCATGGCCACGCAGGCCAGAGCGTCGTTTCGGCCTACAATGCCGTCCACTTGCAGGCCCTCCCGAATCCGCTGGCACAGGGCGGTATACAGTTCCTCCTCTGTTTCGTAGCCGACGATGACATTGTCCTTGGTGATCCGGTAGCCGCATTCCTGCATCTTGGTGACGAAGCCGTTGTATCGCCAGTCTGCCATGGTGCTGAAATGCCGCTTTTTGCTGACGCGGTCAATGTACACGATGTGCTGCCGCCCCATATCGTGCAGCAGCTGGACGCAGTCCTTGATGCCGCTGTGGATGCCGGTATAGATTTGGGCGGCGCGGCCCGCCACATGCTTGGTGTATTCCCGGTTCATCAGAAGTACCACCGGTGTTCCGGTGTCAATCAAGCGCAGAACATATTTTTCCTCAAAGCTGGTGGAGCTGATCACAATGCCGTCAAAAACCCGGCTGCAAACCAGGGAAACGAAGCTGTCATCATTGCGGCTGCCCATCAAGGAGATCAGATGGCCGGACTCCGCGGCGATACGGGCCATTTCTTCCACGATCTTGCCGAAATACTCGTTGGAGATGTTGTCGCAGATGAACAGAATGTGGTTGGTGCGTTTGCCTTTTAAGGCCAGGGCGATGTTGTTTGGCCGGTAGTTCAGCTGCTCCACCGCGGCCAGAACCCGTTCCCGCTTCTCCTTGGCAACATAGCGGTTGTTGTTAATAACATAGGATACCACCGTTTCGGAGACGCCAGCCAGGTCGGCCACATCCTTCCGGGTTGGCGCCTTTTCCCGCTTGATCACAATTGACTGCCCCTTTCCCTTCCACTTTCCCTGTTATTATAGCATAAAAAATTCATTTCGCAAGAAAGAGTATGGTAACAAAATTACCAAATGTTTTCCGTTTGCCTCTTGTGGAACGGCATAAAAATGTGTATAATGGGCTTACGAAATCGGTACGGTGTGCCATTGGCACGGATGGGAAAGGGGCAGCGTATGATCGATCCATTTGGCAGGAGCATTACCTACTTGCGCGTCTCCGTGACGGAACTGTGCAATCTGCGCTGCCGGTATTGTATGCCGGCGGAGGGCGTGTGCAAGAAGCGCCACGAGGACATGCTCACCGAGGACGAAATTCTTCTGGCAGTGGAGGCGGCGGCTTCTTTGGGCATTACCAAACTGCGCATCACCGGAGGGGAGCCCCTGGTGAAGAAGAATATCCTGTCCATCTGCCGCCGGGCCGCGGCGGTAAACGGGATCCGGGAGGTGTGCCTGACCACCAACGGCGTGCTCCTGCCGGAGTTGGCGGAGGATCTGCGGGAGGCGGGAGTGAAACGGCTGAACATCAGTCTGGATACCCTAAACCCGGAAAAATACGCCTACATCACCCGGACGGGAACGCTGGATATGGCACTGCGGGGTCTGGAGGCCGCGCTGCGTGCGGGATTTGAGAAAATCAAGCTGAACGCGGTTCTCATCGGCGGCTTTAACGACGATGAGATTCGGCCGCTGGCGGAGCTGACCCGGCAGTATCCGGTGGATATGCGCTTTATTGAGATGATGCCCATGTACGATGGAGGAGATTTTGACAGCGCCGCCTTCATCCCACACACCGTAGTCCTGGAAAAGCTGCCCGAGGCGGTGCCAACAGCCGGGGACGGCGGGGTGGCCAAGCTGTATCGCCTGCCGGGAGCCCAGGGAAACATTGGCTTGATCAGCCCGGTCAGCGCCCACTTCTGCGGCACGTGCAATCGTATCCGCCTGACCGCCGACGGCCGTATCAAGCCCTGCCTGCACTCCGCCGACGAGTATTCCCTAAAGGGGCTGGATTTTGACGGTATGCGATCCCAGCTGGAAAAAGCCATCTGGCATAAGCCCGCCTGGCACGGTGACCTGGATGCGGCGCACCGCTCCCGGGCTGGGCGGAATATGAACCAAATTGGAGGCTGAATATGGCGGATTTTACCCATTTTAACGACCAGGGCCGGGCAAAAATGGTGGATGTGGGGGAAAAGCCCATTTCCCAGCGAACCGCTGTGGCGGCGGGCCGGGTGCTGGTGAACGAGCATACCTTTGCCCTCATCCAAAGCGGCGGCATGAAAAAAGGGGACGTGCTGACCGTTGCCCAGATCGCGGGGGTCATGGGGGCAAAGCGCACCCCGGACATCATCCCCATGTGCCACCCCAT
>CAMEWZ010000177.1 GCA_945946745.1 uncultured Clostridia bacterium
CTGGCCATGTAATACGCCTTCTTGATCAATTTCCATGATTTTCGGAATAGGCTCTCCCTGGAAGCCATAACCATGCTTATTGACTTTCCGGAATCCTGCCGTTATGATATAAAAAAGCAGGCAGTCCGAGGCGTGGTCGGAGCCCCCTGGATTGACTGCCTATGGCTCCGGGAACAAAATGGAGAAAACACGCTTAGGAGGACCTTATGAAAACCGGAATTCAGATATCCAGCCTAAAGCCCCTGCTTCTCAACGAAGCCCAAATGCGCCAAGCCTTTGCCCATCTACATGCGCTTGGCTGCCGCTGGGTGCAGCTGCAATGGATCCATCCCGACGTTTCCGTGGAGGCAATCGCCGACGCCCTCCGGGAATTGGAAATGGAATCCGTTTCCGTGCAGGATTTTTATGAAACGGTTCTGAAGGACTTTTCCTATTATGCTGGCCTCAACGCCGCCACCGGTGGAAAATGGCTCTGCGTCAGCCGCATTCCGGATCGGCTGAAATCTCCCGCCGGGTTGGATGTGTTCGCGGAGGAGCTTCGCGCCATGCAAAAACGGTTGGAACCTCTGGGCCAGCAGCTGTGTTTTCATCCGGTCAGCACCGATTTTCAAGCCATTCCCGGCATGGATGCCGTGGAATACCTGCTTCAAGCCATGCCGGAACTGGCGCTTTGCCTGGATCTGTACCACTTGAACCGTTGCTGTCCGGATATGCCCGGATATCTGCGCCGCCACGCCGGACGGGTATGCATGGTTCATTTCAAGGACAGCCGGGGAGATACGCTGGTTCCCGCCGGACAGGGGGACATTGTCTGGGACGGCGTTGTCCAAGCCTGCCTGGACGCAGGCGCTGCCTATGGCTTTGTGGAGCAGGAGCGCTGGCAGGGAGACCCCTATGTCTGCCTCCACCAAGCCATGGATTGGCTGGGTAGAGAACTGGCCTCCAACCGCTACCCCGGTTAATCTCACCCAGAGAAATTAGGAGATCCACCATGACCGATATGACCACTGGCGCGCCACGCAGGCTGCTTCTGCGCCACGCCCTGCCTCTGCTGCTGGGAAACTGGCTCCAACTGAGCTACAACGCCATTGATACCATCATCGCCGGACGATTCCTGGGCCAGAACGCCCTGGCTGCCGAGGGAATCGCCGGGCCGGTGATGAATCTGGTGATTCTGGCCATCACCGGGCTGTGCATCGGCGCAGGTGTGCTGATGAGCGAGGCCTTTGGCGCCAAGGATTTCCACCGGCTGCGCCAGATTCTGGCCAACACACTGCTGGTGGGCTTTTCCGTTTGCTGTTTCCTGGCGCTTGCCGGAATCGCGCTGGCGAAACCCATTCTGTCCTTTCTGGCTGTACCTAAGGAAATTTTCGGCATTAGCGCCACCTATCTGCGGATCACCTTTCTGGGCGCCCCCTTCACCTTCTGCTATAATGCGCTGACGGCAGGGCTGAAAAGCGTAGGCGACGCGGACACGCCGCTGAAATTTCTGGCCTTTTCCGCCATTTTGAATGCGGTTCTGGACTTGATTTTCCTGGGCATCCTGCACTTTGGCATTTTTTGCAGCGCTTTGACCACCGTGTTCGCCGAGGCGGTCTGCGCCGGGCTGGCGCTGTACCATCTGATCCACCGGATGCCGCAGCTTTGTCCCAAGAGGGAACATTGGCGCTTGAATCCCGTCCTGCTGCGGCAGATCCTCCGTTACGGCGGCCCCACCGCCTTGCAGCAGGCCATCCAGCCGGTGTGCAAGGTGCTCATTCAAGGCCAGGTCAACACGCTGGGTGTCAGCGCCATCGCCGCCTTCAACGCCGTCACCCGGGCAGATGATTTCGCCTGCATCCCGGCGCAAAGCATCTCCTCCGCCATCTCCACCTACATCGCTCAGAACCGGGGTGCCGGAACTTTGGAACGGATTCGTCCCGGTTTCCGAACCGGCATTCGGCTGGAGCTGTGCTACTGGGTTCTGATCGGCACGTTGACTGCCCTGCTGCGGGTGCCTCTGGTGAGTCTGTTCGTCACAGGAGACGGTTCCGCCGCGGTCATCGCGCTGGGCAGTCAGTATCTTTCCTGGATGGCGCTGTTCTACCTGCTGCCCGCCATGACCAACGGTGTCCAGGGCTTTTTCCGGGGTATGGGAAAAATGTACACCACCATGTTGGGAACCTTTCTGCAAGCCGGACTGCGGACGGTGTGCGCCTATCTGCTGGTACCCCGGCTGGGGCTGACGGCCATTGCCTTCTCCTGCGCCATCGGCTGGTGCGCCATGCTGCTGTTTGAAGTCCCCTACTACTTCTATACCGCCCACCGCCGACAGTTGCCCCGCTGATATCCGTCCCCTGCTGAAGCGCAGGGGACGCTTCATTTTTCCAGCACCTGTCGAAGCTTTTGCAGCGCCCGCTTTTCAATGCGGGATACATAGCTTCGGCTGATGCCGGTGATTTGGGCCACCTCCCGCTGGCGTTTGGGGCTTTGGCCGTCCAGGCCGTAGCGCAGCCGGATTACCTGCTGCTCCTGGCCCGTTAGGCAAGTATCCACTGCCCGCCGGAGCTGCGTTACCATTTCTCTGGTAGAAACCTGTTCCAGCAGATCGCAATCCTCGCTGACCACGTCCATCAATTCCAACGGTGCGCCGTCCGTCCCGGTGTCGATATAATCCGACAGCGACACATCCTGGGCGCTCTTGCGCTGAGCGCGGAAGTACATGAGAATTTCATTTTCCACACACCGTGCCGCATAGGTCGCCAGCCTTGCCCCTTTGGACGGATCAAAGGTGGTGATCCCTTTGATTAGTCCAATGGTGCCTATGGAGATCAAGTCCTCCTGGTCGGAGGTTTGGGCGTAATACTTTTTAGACGGTTGATGCTCGTGGGTAGGTTATGAGGCGAGTAAATCGCCTCATATTGCTGCCCCAACTTGAGATACACAT
>CAMEWZ010000178.1 GCA_945946745.1 uncultured Clostridia bacterium
CTGAAGCAGGGCATCGGCCTGCGGGCCTACGGCCAGCACGACCCGGTGGTGGCCTACAAGGAAGAGGGCTTCCAGATGTTCGAGGCCATGGTGAATGCCATCAAGGAGGAGACCATCCGCCGGATGTTCCTGGTGCAGCTGCGCACCAACCAGGAGGTCAAGCGGGAGAAGGTGGCCAAGGAAACCGGCACCACCGCTCCGGACAAGGGCCAGGTGAAAAAGCAGCCCGTCCGCAAGGAAAAGAAGGTCGGCCCCAACGATCCCTGCCCCTGCGGCAGCGGCAAAAAATATAAAAAGTGCTGCATGCAGAAAGATAAGCTGGCCGAATAATATCGAATAGGTAGGGCGGCTTGCCCTCAAGCCGCCCTCGTAAAATGGGTAGGTTCCTGCGGCAGGCTGAGGGCAGCCTGCCCGACTGTGACATTTTTCATTTTATGATGATAACAAAGAAACATGGAAATTTAGAATATCTGACCGCCCAGGGCATCGCTGTCCCCCATGGCTTCACCACCCGCTATGGCGGGGTGAGCACGGGAGCCAAGGCCAGTCTGAATCTGGCCTTGGGCCGGGGAGAAACCATGGAGAACGTGGAAGAAAATCTGCGCATTCTGGCCAAGGCCCTGGATTTTGATCCGGAAAAGCTGGTGTTGACCCGGCAGACCCACTCGGACATCGTCCGGGCGGTGACCGAGGCGGACTGCGCCGGATTTTGCCACCGGGACTATCCGGAATGCGACGCTCTGGTGACCAACACCCCAGGCCTTGCCCTGCTGGTGTTCACCGCCGACTGTACCCCGCTGCTGATGTGGGACAGCGTTACCGGCGCCGTGGGCGCGGCCCACGCGGGCTGGCGGGGCACCGCCCAAGACATCGCCGGGAAAACCCTGGAGGCCATGGTGCGCCATTACGGCTGCAAGCCGGAAAATATCCACGCCGCCATCGGCCCCAACATCGCCCAGTGCCATTTTGAGACCGATGCCGACGTGCCTGACGCGCTGCTGGCCGCCTTCGGCCCGGAGGTGGAACGCTTGATCGAAAAGCGGGAGGGGAAGTATTTCCCCGATCTGAAGGCCATCAACGCCTACGCGCTGAACCGCCGGGGGGTGGGCACCATCGACATCAGCACCCAATGCACCTACTGTGAAAACCAACGGTTCTGGTCTCACCGTGCCACCCATGGGGAGCGAGGCTCCCAGGGCGCGGTGATCGTCTGCAAGGAGGTGACCCCATGAAGCGACTTATTTGCGGGCTGCTGGCGCTGAGCATGCTGCTGTGCCTGGCGGGCTGCGGCAGGGATATCGACAATTCCGGCTATGTTGCCACAGGAAACGCCATTCTGATGGAGGGGCAGGAGCCGGAGGATATTATGCCCGAGGAAGAGGACACCCAGGAGCTGGTGCTGGCTTATTACCCGGATCGCCGCATGAATCCCCTGTTCGGCAGCGACTATACCAACCGGGTGCTGATGAGCCTCATGTACCAGGGTCTGTTCGCTGTGGACAGCAAGAAAAACGTCACCCCGATTTTGTGCTCCGGCTATCGGGTCTCCGCCAACCACCGCAGCTGGACCTTCTACGTGGACAGCAACGCCACCTTCTCCGATGGCACCCGGGTCACCGCGGAGGACGTGGTGGCCACCTATGAGCAGGCCCGTCAGAACGATTACTACATGAACCGCTTCCGCAAGCACCTGCTGTCGGTGAGCGTGGCCGAGGACGGCGGCGTGCTGTTCCAAACCGACACATCCTACCAAAATCTTCCTCTGCTGCTGGATGTGCCCATCGTCAAGGCCAGCGAGGTGCAGGCGGAGCTGCCCCTGGGCACCGGGCCCTACACCTTCACCCAGGGCGCCAGCGGCGCGAAATTGCTGCGAAACCCCAACTGGTGGTGCGGCAATCTGAAGATTCCCGCCACCGACGACATGATCGACCTGGTGGAGGTATCCTCCTCCGCAGAGGTTCGGGATGCCTTCCAGTTCGGAGACAACCCGGTGAGCGTGGTCTGCACCAATCCCATGAGTGATTCCTTCGCCGAGTACCGCTGCGACTATGAGCTGTGGGAAATCGAAAGCGGCTACATGATGTACATCGGCTGCAACATCGGCTACAGCGATTTCTTTGACGACGGCACATTGCGTACGGCGCTGACCTACGCCATTGACCGGGACACCCTGGCTCAGGACACCTATAAGGGACTGGTGTCCTCGGTGACGCTGCCCTGCGCGCCTACGGAAAGCTTCTACAGCAATTCCCTGGCCCAGAAATACCAATACGATCCGCTGAAATTCGTCTCCTTCCTCAACGGCTACAACATCCCCAGGAAAGACGGCAAAACCAAGGAGATGAAGCTGCTGGTCAACTCCGACGATTCCGCCCGAACCCGGATCGCCCGGAACATTGCCAGCGCTCTGACGGAGCTGGGCCTGCCCACCACCACGATGGAATACGGTGGCGTCACCTACCAGAACGTGATGAAGAACGCCAACTATGACATTTATCTGGGCATGACCCGGCTGTCCGCCAACATGGATCTGACGGAATTCTTCTGCGACTGGGGCGAAATGAGCTGGGGCCAGCTGAACCATGAGACGCTGTACACCATGTGTCTCAACGCCCTGGAAAACGAGGGCAACTACTATAACCTCTATCAGAAGCTGGCAGAGGATGGGCGCATCATCCCGCTGATGTTTGGTCACTACAATGTCTACGCCCAGCGTGGTCTGATCCCCGACCTGAACCCCTCCCGGGACAACGTATTCTATTATTCCCTGGGCCGAACCATGGAGGGCATCGAACTGTCCGCTGCTGCCGCCGAAGAAGAATAGGCGGCCGCCAGTGGCGGCAGACAATGCGTGCCCGGACTGGGCAATACTCGTTACTGCCCAAACCCGCTCGGTATCGTTACCCGGTTCACGAAATTGTAGTTT
>CAMEWZ010000179.1 GCA_945946745.1 uncultured Clostridia bacterium
GCTTCCCTTGCCGCAGCTATGTTTTTCTTACTTTTCAACTATTGATTCGCATTGTCAATTGTCAATTAAAAAGAGCCGCCGCAGGTAGTGTGCGGCAGCTCTTTGAGTTTATGCGCTTACTGCTCAGCGTAAACGGAGCACTGACGGCGATCCTTGCCCAGGCGCTCGAACTTAACGGTGCCGTTAACCAGAGCGAACAGGGTGTCATCCTTGCCGATACCAACGTTGGTGCCGGGATGGATGTGGGTGCCTCTCTGGCGAACCAGAATGTTGCCAGCCAGAACGAACTGACCGTCAGCACGCTTGCAGCCCAGACGCTTGGACTCGGAATCACGGCCGTTCTTGGTGGAACCGCCGCCCTTGTGGTGAGCGAAGAACTGAATACCAATCTTCAGCATGGTGTTACACCTCCAAAACTTCGATATAATCAGGATATTCATCCCGCAGAGAAGCCAGATACAGCATCATTCCGGCGAGAACCGCCTGGACGCTGTCCTCTTCATCGCAGGATACGGGGAGGGTCAAGGTGATACGAGCCTGCTCGTCCTTAACCCGAACCTTGGCCTTGGCGCCGCACACATCATTGATGGTAGCCTCCGCCATGGCAACCGCGGCAGACACGGCGGCGCAGACGATGTCGCTGCCCGCTTCGGCATAGCCGCTGTGACCCGAGACAGAAAACCCGGTAATCCGGTCATTCTCGGTAAAAAATTCGCATCTTGTCATAAATTACAGAGCGATCTTGGTGATCTCCACCTTGGTGTAAGGCTGACGATGGCCGATGTGGCGCTTCTCGTTCTTCTTGGCCTTGTAGCGGATGATGTCGATCTTCTTGCCCTTGCCGTTCTTGACGACCTTGGCCTCCACAGCGGCGCCTTCCACCACGGGAGCGCCGATCTTGGTGTTCTCACCGTCCAGCACAGCCAGAACCTGATCGAACTTGACAGTGGACTCTGCCTCGGCGTTCAGCTTCTCGACGAACAGGACGTCGCCCTCAGCCACGGTGTACTGCTTGCCACCGGTAACGATAACTGCTTTCATTTGTTTCACCTACTTTATATTGTGTAGTCTCGCTTTTGGGGCGCGGCTTTTGGACGCGCCGACTTAAGCCCCTTCAATGCGGCTGGACTATTTTATCATCATCGCGAGAAAAAGTCAAGAACTTTTCTGTACTTTTTCTTGCGTTTTCCCCGGAATTTTGATATACTTACTAAGGCAACACCGCACAATGGGAGCTGCGGGCTTCGGCGGTTCTTTTGACCCATCCGCGCAGTTCTGAAAATGGGAAATACACAAAGTATTCCCGCATTTCCAGAACTTTCGGCTGGGCCAAAATCCCTCGCCGAATCGCCTTGCCCCATTATGCGGTGTTGCCCTAAGTGAATTTTACGTATTCCCGAGGTAGCGGTATGAAGCGCGTAATTTGTCTGATTCTTCTGGTTTCCCTGGCCCTGGGCGGATGCTCCCGGAGTGCCGAACCGGTGCGGGAAACGATTTTTTGTATGGACACCGTGATGGATCTCCAGGTCTGGGGACGGGACGCCCAGGAAGGCGTCCGGCAGACCGCCGCACGGCTGCGGGAGTTGGAGCAAGATTGGTCGGCAACCGAGGAAACCTCCCTTCTCTCCCAGCTCAACCTGGGACGAAAGCCTGCACTAACCCAGGAGCAAGCTTCCCTTCTCCAGCGCTGCACGGAATTGTCCCGACGTACAGGCGGCGCTTTTGATCCCCAGCTTCATGCGTTGAGCCAAGCCTGGGGCTTTTATGATGGCAATTACCGCGTCCCCTCCCAGGAGGAAATCCAGCAGGCCCTGTCCCAGAAGCAGTGGGACTTGGGCGCCGCGCTGAAGGGCTACGCCGGGCAGGCATGCGCCGAACTGCTTGCCGGGCTGAATATCGACCGGGCCATGCTGGTTTTGGGCGGCAACGTCCAGACCTATGGGGAAAAACCCAAGGGCGAACCCTGGCAGGTGGGCATTCAAGATCCCAACGGTGGCGGATCTTTGGGCATCCTCTGCGTCACCGGCACTGTCAGCGTGGTGACCAGCGGCGACTATCAGCGGTATTTTGAGGTGGATGGGGTGCGCTACCACCACATTCTCGATCCCGAAACCGGCTACCCCGCCGATTCCGGACTGCGCAGCGTCACCATTATCTGCCGGGACGGTCTGACCGCCGACTGTCTGTCTACTGCCCTGTTTGTCATGGGGCTGGAAAAAGCCGCGGATTTTTGGCGCAAAAGCGATGATTTTGAGGCTGTGTTCGTCACAACAGACGGTCACATTTACGCCACCGAGGGAGCCAGCCTCTCTGGCTGCCAATATGAGGTGATCTCCCGATGAAAACAAGAACCTGGATCCTCCTTCTTGCCCTCCTGCTGGGGCTGAGCCTGGGGCTGAGCGCCTACCTGCTCCGGCCGCAAGCCGCTTCCACTTTCGCGGAAATCTCCAGCCAGGGGACGGTCATCAAAACCGTTGATCTGGGACTGGATCAAGAATTCACCGTCACCACCCCGACGGGCGGCAGCAACGTCATCACCGTAAAGGATGGCGCCATCGCCGTCACCCAGGCCAGCTGTCCGGATCACTACTGCATGGATCGGGGCTTTTGCAGCAGCGGCACCCAAATCGTGTGCCTGCCCAACCGCCTGGTCATCCGTTTTCTGGGCAACCAGGAATTAGACGCCGTTTCCGGATAATTTTTTCAAAAAGCCCTTGACAAACGCAGCCATAGTGTGTATATTAAGTAGGCACTTTGATTGTGCCTATGGACGATTAGCTCAGCTGGCTAGAGCATCCGCTTGACGTGCGGAAGGTCATAGGTTCGAGTCCTATATCGTCCACCATACAGGAATAATCCGAACTTCTTCCCCATCGGGAACGGGTTCGGATTTCTTCTTTATATCAAAGATATTACATACT
>CAMEWZ010000180.1 GCA_945946745.1 uncultured Clostridia bacterium
CCGGGCAAGGGGGGCCGTTGGGGTCTACACTGGTGTGTCCAATCTCTCCGGCGCCAGCGGACAGGCCGTAAAGCACCCGGCCATCCAGCATGATGGGGCAGGCCAGGCCGTAGGAAGCGTAGAAATACACGGCGGGGTCACGGGAGACCAGCCGGTCAAACAGATCCGCCCCGATGAGCCGGGTGCGGACGTTGTTCTCCATGACCACCGGGATGTGAAGCTGCTTCTGCAGATCTCCGGCCAGATCCTTGGCGTTCCAACCCCTTCGGAAACTATTGTAGATGGTTCCAGCGGTTCCCATGACCCAGCCGGGCAGGCCGACTCCCACACCCAGCACCCGCTCCTCGCCTTTTAAAAAGGAATGAAGCCATTGGGAAAGGGTGCGCACCGCGTCGGTATAGTCGTCCTCCATCCGTTCCTGCTGCTCCCGGCGCAAAACGTGGCCGCACAGGTCTGTCAGAACCAGATAGGTATAGTAAGGCCCCAGCTCCACGCCGCACAGCCGGTAAGCATCCCGCACAAACTCCAACAGGGCAGGGCGGCGGCCCAGAGGACGGTCGTCGCTGACGGGATTTTCCACGATGGATTCCAGCAGCAATCCGGCGGAGATCAACGGATTGACACAGGCGGTGATGGTGGGGGCGGTCAAATGAAGCTGCTGGGCGATTTCACTGCGGGAAATCGGGCTGTGCTGGTAGATGATTTTTTTCACCAGGGCATTGTTGCGCTGCTTGAGCATCGGCAGATTCGAGCCTTTTTCATACATAGGCAAATGTCCTTCCTTCATCTGGATCGCCCAAAACGGGGAAAAATCCGGATTTTTACCATATTCAGAATCCCTTTTTTATGATTATACCGTTGATTGGAAGGAAAATCAACAGGCATTCCGGAAAAACAAATTCCTTAAATATTTTTCATAAATACGAGGCTTTGAAATTGTGCAATAGGTAGAATTGCCTAAAATTGCGGACAATATCATTGACTTTATCGGCAGCCTGTGATACCTTGATATCGAAAAGTACCAGAAAAGGAAGATATTACAGGCTCTTTTTTAAAATTTAAAAAAGAATTGCAACTGGATTGTGACGCCAAAGTGTGAGGCCGTGTGCTCCACTGGGCGTTTCAATAATAAACCGGATGATTTCACTTGAAAGGAAGGCAAGAAAAATGAAGAAACTGATCGCAATCTTGATGGCTGTTGCCATGATCGCCTGCGTGTTCGCTGGCTGCGGCTCCTCCAAGGCGCCCGCAGAGACGCAGGCCAAGGCTCCTGCCGAAACCCAGGCTGCTCCCGCCGAAACCGAAGCCCCCAAGGCGGAGGCTGTTACGCTGAGAATTGCCTACATGCCCAACTGGGGCGCTCTGTGGGCTGTCTCCACCGCTCAGGCCAAGGGCTATTTCGCCGAAGAAAACATCACCCTGGAGCTGATCCCCTTTGAGGACGGCCCCACGGAGATCGCCGCTATGGAATCCGGCAACATTGACATTTCCTACATCGGACCCGGCGCCCACAAGCTGTGCTCCACCGGCAACGCGAAGGTTCTGCTGCTGCAGCACCTGGGCGACGGCGACTGCATCATCGGTCTGAACGGCCTGAACAAGCTGGAGGATCTGAAGGGTAAGAAGATCGGCTATGCCGCCGGTACTTCCTCCGAGACCATCCTGGTCACCGCCCTGGAGTCTGTGGGTCTGACCATGGAGGATGTGGATGCCCTGTCCATGGATTCCACCGCTCTGACCACCGCTGCCCTGTCCGGCTCCGTTGACGCCGTGGCTGCCTGGTCTCCCTTCTCTCTGACCATTCTGGATCAGGCGAAGGACGCAACCGACATCTGCTCCAACGTGGACTTTGCCAAGATGGTTTCCCCCGGCTCCTGGGTCGTGAACCCTGCCTACGCGGATGCGCACGAGGACATTCTGGTTCGCTTTGTCCGCGCCATGTACAAGGGTATGGACTATGCCGCTGCCGCTACCACTGACGATGCCGTTGCCACGGAGGTTGCCGGTTACATTGCCGACATCATCTCCTCCGACGCCGACACCGTTCTGGGCCAGCGCTATGACGGTTCCTGGATGACCAGCGCGCAGGTGCAGGAGGTTCTGGGCAATGGCGAGCTGCTGCGCTACTACGCTGACCAGCAGGCTACCTTCATTGCCAACGGCGCTGTGGATGGCGCTACCGCTCTGGCTCCCGCCGACTTCGTGCTGACCGGCATCATGGAGGCCGCCGCGAAGTAATTTCATGTGCCTTGGGAAGGCAGTCCATTGGGGTTGCCTTCCCCCTTTTTACGAAAAATGCGGATCGATCTGACGAAAGCAGGAAAAATTGTTCTTTATCTAACGTAGCATCCTTGGCTCTCCCCTTGGGAGAGCTGGCACGACCAAAGGTCGTGACTGAGAGGGCACCCTCTCCGTCAGCCTAACGGCTGCCACCTCTCCCAGAGGGAGAGGCAAGGGGTGCGGCGCAAATGAACAAGATTCCCCTTTACCGAACGGCTTCCGTCAGTCCGATGCGCAAATTACGAACAATCCTATACAAGGAGGCCCAAAACGTGAACAATAAGAAAAAAGGAACAGATTGGGTCAGCAAAATCCCCAACTGGGGATGGCTGCTGCTGTCGCTGCTGGCGGCGGTGCTGCTGTGGAGCTGGCTCTCCGCCAATCCCGTGACTTCCCGTGCGTTCCCCCCGCTGAAAGAGGTGTTCGGCTCCTTCGGCAAAATGGCAGCGTCCAAGGCCAACGGCGGCCGGGGCGTGTTCTGGAGCGACGTTGCCAGTTCTCTGACGTCCGCCGGTATCGGTTTCGCGCTGGGCTTCCTGTTTGGTGTGCCTGTGGCGTTTTTGATGGCCTGGTACCGTCCGGTGCGCTACATTGTGGAGCCTTGGAT
>CAMEWZ010000181.1 GCA_945946745.1 uncultured Clostridia bacterium
CTTCGATAAAATGGGTTTTTCCCTCATTACCATCCGCAACGGCAGCCAGACTATGCAGGACAAATATCCCAAGGTCTACGCCGAGAAACTGCTGTACCTGAAGGAGGGCCAGTATTCCCCCAACCATTTCCACTGGTACAAAACCGAGGACATCATCAACCGGGGCGGCGGAAATGTGCTGATTCGGGTGTATAACTCCCATCCCGACGAGTCCATCGATTACGAAAGCGATGTGACCGTCCATACCGATGGCAGAACCTACACCGTTCCCGCCGGAACCCAGATTCGTCTGACTCCCGGCGAGTCCATTTATATCCAGCAGTACCTTTACCACGACTTCGAGGTGGAGCCGGGCACCGGCAATGTGCTGCTGGGCGAGGTCAGCCAGTGCAATGACGACAGTAACGATAACCGATTCAATCCTCCCATGGGCCGGTTCCCCGCCATTGAAGAGGACGAAGCTCCCTATCGGCTGCTGTGCACCGAGTATCCTGCGGCGAAGGACTGAGAAGGAGGGAAAACGATGATTGATGTAGTGGCATTGGGCGAACTGCTCATTGATTTTGCAGCAAAGTCCACCGACGCAAACGGCTATCCCACCATGGCTGCCAACCCCGGCGGCGCTCCCGGTAATTTTCTCGCGGCGCTGAACGCCTACGGAAGAAAGACCGCCTTTTTAGGGAAGGTGGGCAATGACGTGTTTGGACATCTGCTGTTGGGGACTCTGGAGGAGGCCGGAATTGAGACGAAGGGCATCGTGGTAGATGACTCTGTGTTCACCACGCTGGCATTTGTAACTTTTGATGAAAGCGGCGACCGTTCCTTCTCCTTCGCCCGGAAGCCCGGTGCGGATACCCAGCTGACTTGGGAGGAAATTGACAAGTCCCTCATTGACGATGCCAGGGTGTTCCACTTCGGCACCCTGAGCCTGACGGACGAGCCTGTTCGCGCCGCGACCCAGAAGGCGGTTGCTTACGCGAAGGAACATGGAAAGCTCATCACCTGCGACCCCAATCTGCGGCTGCCCCTGTGGCCCAATGGGGAAGCGGCACGGGAACAGATGCTGTGGAGTCTTGCTCAGGCAGACGTGGTGAAAATCAGCGATAACGAGGTGGAATCCCTGTGGAACTGCACCCCGGAGGAGGGAGCGGATAAGTTGCTGAGGGAGTTCGGCGTCTCCCTTGCCATGGTGACCCTGGGCCCCGATGGTTGTCTGCTGAAAACAAAGAATGCTTCTTTCCGTGCCGCCTGCCCCAAGGTACATCCCATCGACACCACCGGCGCAGGGGATATCTTCGGCGGCAGCGCGCTGTCCCGGCTGTTGGAGCTGGAGAAGCCCATAGCTGATCTGACGGAAGAAGATCTTGCCTATATCGGCTGCTTCGCCGCAACTGCCGCAAGCCTGTCCACGGAAGCCACCGGCGGCATCCCCAGCATCCCGGAAAAGGATGCGGTTTTGAAGGCTATGTAAGGAAGAAATCCGGAGATTCCTTAGGCACCCCCGCACAATGGGGACAGCGGGCTTCGGCGGATTTTTTGCTCCAATCGTACAGTATGAAAAATGGGAAATACATCCAGTATTCCCGCATTTTCCATACTTTCGCTTGAAGCAAAATCTCTCGCCGAATCTCCTTGCCCCATTATGCGGCGCTGCCTTAGGATTTCCGGGTATTTTCACACTTTTTGGCGTTGGGATGCGGGGCATCAGACGAATTGACAAAAGAATCGATAAACCATATAATGCGTACAAAAGCACAGAGCAAATGAAAGTGAGCTTTGGATATGGCGCAGAAACCACGCAACGCAGACTACACAAAAGAATACAACCGCAAAGCGGTCCTGCGCAACCTGCGGCACAACGCCATGAGCCGGGCAGAGCTGGCCCGGGCCACGGGTCTGACCCGGGCGGCCACCTCCCTGATCGTGGAGGATCTGTTGAATCTTGGAATTGTGACAGAGCTTGCCCCTCAGTCCGTAGGTCGGGGCCGCAGTGCCACACCCCTTGCTCTACGCCCCGACTGCTATTATGCACTGGCGGTGGATCTGGCCAGAAAGGGCTGCAGTGTGGGCCTGTGTGATATGGCCGGGAATCTGCTTCAGCAGCGAAAGGTTCCGGATCAGGATAATCTGGTGGGAGCCATCATCGCGGAGCTAAAAGGACTGCTGGAGCTGGTGGAGAGGGAAAAGGTGTTGGGCATCGGCATCAGCTCCCCTGGCCCACTGGACTGCGAAAACGGACGGATTCTGAATCCGCCCCGGTTTGAGCGCTGGCACGGAGTGGAGATCAGAAAGCTTTTATCCGAAGCGCTGGATATGCCTGCCTATCTGGAACACGATGTCTGCGCTTTGGCGCTGCACCAGCTGGAAACGGGTCAGAGTCAGAATTTTATGCTGGTGCTCGTTGACATCGGTATCGGCGCAGCCATTATGTCCGACGGAAAGAGAAATTCCAAATACTTCACAGGGGAGCTGGGCCACACCACCATCCGGTTTGACGGACGGCTCTGCGCGTGCGGGAACCGGGGCTGCCTGGAAACCTACGCCTCCATCCCGGCGCTGCTGGAAGGCTCGGAATTCTCCAATTGGGATGACCTCATGGATCATGTGGGCAGCAATCCCGACGCAAGGCTGCTGCTGGATCAGGAGGCGGTATACCTTTCGGCTGGTCTTATCAATCTGCTGAACCTGATTCCCGTGGATACCATCTATCTGGCGGGAGATATCTGCTACCGTTATGAGCTGCTGGCGCAGCGATTGCAGCGGGAAATCAGTGCCAAGGCACTGGATCGGAGCAAGGGTAATATCAAAATCTACCCATCCAGCCAGGATCCAAACGTAGGCGTTCTCGC
>CAMEWZ010000182.1 GCA_945946745.1 uncultured Clostridia bacterium
TAGTCCTGCATCTGCACCACGCACAGCCGGGACACCGAGGACATGGCCCCCCGGATCATCCCCCAGATGTAGCCCTCCTCCTGGTTTAAGCCCAGATAGGCCTTGGCATAGGCCACATCCTCCGGCGCTGCCTCGTCAAACCACTGCTGCAAGGTCACATTGTCGTGGGTGCCGGTGTAGCACACAGACTCCACCGGGTACAGGTGGGGCAGGTAGTCGCTTTCCTCCCGGGAGTCAAAGGCAAATTCCAATACCTTCATGCCGGGATAGCCGGAATCCAGTTGCAGCTGCCGCACCTCCGGCGTGACAAACCCCAGATCCTCGGCAATGAAGTCCAGCTTGGGCAGGGCCTTTTGGATGGCGCGGATGAAATCCAGGCCCGGACCTTTGACCCATTTGCCGTTCCGCGCGGTTTTGTCCTGGGCCGGAACCGCCCAATAGCTTTCAAAGCCCCGGAAATGGTCAATGCGCACCACATCATACATCCGGGCGGCAGCCTCCAGGCGGCGGATCCACCAGGCGTAGCCGGTATCCGCCATGGCCTTCCAGTCATAGATGGGATTGCCCCAAAGCTGACCGTCGGCGGTGAAGGAATCCGGAGGACAGCCTGCCACTGTTTTGGGGCGGCGGTTTTCGTCCAGCTGGAACAGTCCCGGATTTGCCCAGACATCCGCCGAGTCCAGGGGTACATAGATCGGCACATCGCCGATAATCCGGATGCCCTTGCCGTTGGCATAGCCCCGCAGGGCCTTCCATTGGCGGTCAAACAGGTACTGCTGGAAGCACTGCACCTGGATCTGCTGTGCCAACTCCCGACGCTTCTTGTCCAGCGCCTCATGCTTGTGCAGCTTTAACGGCTCCGGCCATTCCAGCCAGGATACGCCGCCGTTTTCCTCCTTCAAGGCCATGAACAGGGCGTAATCTTCCAGCCAGCTGGCATTTTCCGCCACAAAATCAGCAAAATCCTGATCGGGCCGGAAACGGCTCCAGGCCGTTTGGAAGAGCTTTCCCCGCTCCCGGTACTGGGCGCCATAGTCCACCCGGCCCGGGTCGCTCCCCCAGCGCACGGCCGCAATCTCCGCTTTTTTCAGCAGTCCCTGCTCCACCAGCGCGTCCAAATCGATGAGATAGGGGTTCCCCGCGCAGGCGGAGAAGGACTGGTAGGGGGAGTCGCCGTAGCCCGTGGGGGTCAGCGGCAAAATCTGCCAATAGGACTGACCGGCGCTTTCCAGAAAGTCCACAAAATGATACGCTTGTGCTCCCATAGCGCCGATGCCATAAGGCCCGGGCAGGGAGGTAATATGCATTAAAATACCGCTTTCGCGCATGGTCATTTTTCTCCTTGTTTTCGGATATCCCGGATGCTTTCCCGCTTTTCAATGCCGAAGGGCACCGTCTCGTGGCAGCTGGGCGCACCGTTTTCCATGGCGTCCAGCAGAATCGCCACGCTCCGGGATGCCAGAGCCTCTACGGACTGGCTGATGGTGGCAAGCTGGGGCACCAGGAAGCTTCCCAGGGGCAGGCCGTCCAGGCCCATGACGGACACATCCTCCGGGACTCGTTTTCCCGCTTCCCGCAGGGCCCGGATGGCGCCGATGGCCATCACGTCCGCCATGGCGAAAACCGCAGTAAACTGGCTGCCTGCCGCCAGCAGCTCCCGCATCGCCTGGTAGCCGTCCTGATAGGAGTAGTGTACGTCCCGGAAGTCCTGCTCCGGGTCAAAGTCCAATTTGTGCCGGGAAAAGGCCTGTAGACAGCCCTCATAGCGCAGGCGGCTGGTGTCGGAAACCACGCAGTCGCCGCCGATGATGGCGATGCGCCGATGCCCCAGGGAAATCAGCGTTTCCACCGCGCAGCGGGCAGCCCCCACATCGTCGGTGGAGACACTGGACAGATTGGGAAAGGGAAGGGAAGACGCGTCATTGGTCACCACCACGCAGGGTACGTCGATGGCGGCAAAGTCCTGAAGGAAATTGGCATTGGTGCCGCCCAGAAACAAAATCCCCAGCGGCTTTTTTTCCCGGCAAAGCTGCGCCGCCCGGGCCACCTCATTCAGATCCTCGTCCATGTAGTCCACCACCAGCTGGTAGCGGGTTCCGGCAATCAGCGATTGAATGTCCTCCACCATCTCGCCAAACAGTTCGTTGCGGATACCCTTGACCACCACCAGGATGGAGTTGGAATGGGTCTGCTTGAGCTGCTTGGCATTGACGTTGATTTGGAAATCGCTTTCCCTGGCAGCCTGCAAAATGGCTTTTCGGGCCTTTTCGCTGACGTTGGGGTGGTCATTCAGCGCCCGGGAAACCGTGCCAACGGCATAGCCTGTTTTCGCGGCAAGGTCTTTGATTGTCATTGGCACACCTCTTCTCTTTCTCGTATCCATCGGGGCTGCCCTGGGGATTCCATGGGAAACGCGCAGAGCAAAAAAGCAGGCCAGGGCAAATCGTTTGCCCTGGCCGCAAAAGACACATTCTATAAGGTGCCGTTCTTCTACAGTGCAATGGAACATGGAATCGCAGAGCAAATTTCCAATATGTTACAACAATTTTCCGTCTTGTGTCAAGAGGCAATTTCCGCAGCGTGACCGGAACCTCCGGAAGTCCGTCCGGCAGAGGCAAGCCCCCGCCCTATAGACCGGTCAATCACAGCTATTCGCTGCCTTAGTTACTCCGTAACATTCCAGGGAACGATACCGAGCCGTACCCAATGGCGTAACGATTTCCGCCAAGCCTGGGCACGCACTGTCCGCGGCGACTCGCCGCCCTTACGCTTTCACGAGGCATACCCAGGGAGCGATACCGAGCCACACCCAATGGTGTAAC
>CAMEWZ010000183.1 GCA_945946745.1 uncultured Clostridia bacterium
AGGCCATCGGCCGTCCCAGCTTGACCGATATGCAGATCAGCGAGGACAACATCGTGACTTTGACCCTGACCACCGAGGTCTACCCCGAGGTTACCCTGGGCCAGTACAAGGGCCTGGAGGTGGAGAAGGCTGAGGTTACCGTTTCCGACGCTCAGGTGCAGGCGGAGTTGGACCGGATGGCCCAGAATGTGGCGTCCACCGAAACCGTGGAGCGGGCCGCCGAGATGGGCGACACCGCCAACATCGACTTCGAGGGCTTCGACAACGGCGTTCCCTTCGAGGGCGGCAAGGGCGAGAACTTCGATCTGAAGCTTGGCTCCGGCCAGTTCGTCCCCGGCTTCGAGGAGCAGATCGTGGGCATGAACGTTGGCGAGGAGAAGGACATCGGCATCACCTTCCCCGAGGACTACCACAAGGATCTGGCCGGTAAGCCTGTCGTGTTCCATGTGAAGCTGAACAAGCTCACCGTCACCAACGTTCCCGAGCAGGATGACGAGTTTGCCAAGGACGTTTCCGAATTTGACACCCTGGAGGAGTTGAAGGCCGACATCCGGGCCAAGTCCCTGGAGCAGGCCCAGAAGCAGGCGGATTCCGCGTTTGAGAACGCCGCTGTGGAGAAGGCCGCTGAGAATACCACCGTGGATATGCCCAAGGCCCTGGTGGAGGCCGAGCTGGACACCCAGATGGAGCGCTTTGCCTACCAGCTGCAGATGAGCGGCTACTCCATGGAGCAGTACGCCAAGATGATGGGCGGCGACGTGAGCACCATGCGCAACGCCTTCCGTCCCGCTGCTGAGAAGCAGGCCAAGATCTCCGTCACCCTGGAGAAGATTGTGGAAGCCGAAGGCATCACCGTCACCGACGAGGAAATCGAGGAGGAGTTCGCTTCCCTGGCCAAGCAGTACCAGCTGGAGGTGGATAAGGTCAAGGAAATGGTTCCCATGGGCGAGCTCACCGGCAGCCTGACCACCCGTAAGGCCGTGAAGGTCATCGTGGACAACGCCGTGGCTGTCGCCCCCAAGGCTGAAGAAAAGGCCGAGGAGACCACCGAAGCCTAAGGCACCACCGCACAATGGGCACTGCGGGCTTCGGCGGATCTTTTGCCCCAATCGCGCAGTATGAAAAATGGGAAATACATCCAGTATTCCCGCATTTTCCATACTTTCGCTTGTGCCAAAATCTCACGCCGAATCTCCTTGCCCCATTATGCGGTGATGCCCTAAGCAATTTGATACCCTGCCTGGAATAACCTTTCCCCGCAATGGTTAGAATGTTTCAAGCCCTATGAAAGGAGACATCACCATGAGTTTAGTTCCCTATGTGGTTGAGCAGACCAGCCGCGGCGAGCGCAGCTATGATATTTTCTCTCGTTTGCTCAACGACCGCATCATTTTCCTGTCTGAGGAGGTCAACGACACCACCGCGTCCCTGGTGGTTGCCCAGCTTCTGTACCTGGAGGCCCAGGATCCGGACAAGGACATCCAGTTCTATATCAACAGCCCCGGCGGCAGCGTCACCGCGGGTATGGCCATTTACGACACCATGCAGTACATCAAGTGTGATGTGGCGACCATCTGTGTCGGCATGGCGGCCTCCATGGGCGCGTTCCTCTTGAGTGCCGGCGCCAAGGGCAAGCGGATGGCTCTGCCCAACGCCGAGATCATGATCCACCAGCCCTCCGCCGGTACCCAGGGTCAGATCACGGATATGGCCATCCACATGAAGCGCTTGGAGACCATCAAGGCCCGGATGAACCGCATTCTGGCGGAGAACACCGGCAAGTCCGTGGAGGAAGTTACCGCCGCCTGTGAGCGGGACAATTTCATGACCGCGGACGAGGCCAAGGTCTTTGGCTTGATCGACCGGGTGCTGGATCACCATTAATCATCCTATATTAGAAACGAGGTACCAGGTGCATGGCAAAGAAACCTGAACAGCCGATCCGCTGCAGCTTCTGCGGTAAGCGGGAGAACCAGGCGTCTCGGCTGATTGCCGGTCCTGGGGTGTATATCTGCAGCGACTGCGTGGCAGCCTGTAGCGATCTGCTGCGGGACGAGATGGATTTGGGTCAGCCCGAACGGCTGAACGCGCCCGAACGGCTCCCCACACCCATGGAGATCAAATCCTTCATGGATCACTACATCATCGGCCAGGAGGACGCCAAGGTTGCCCTGTCCGTTGCGGTATACAACCATTATAAACGGATTTATTTCGGAGCCGATTCCGATGTGGAGCTGCAAAAGAGCAATATTCTGCTGATCGGCCCCACGGGCAGCGGCAAGACGCTGTTTGCCCAAACCTTGGCTAAGATCTTGAACGTGCCCTTCGCCATTGCCGATGCCACCACTCTCACCGAGGCCGGTTATGTGGGCGACGATGTGGAGAATATTTTGTTGCGTCTGCTCCAGGCCGCGGATTTTGACGTGGAGCTGGCGGAACACGGCATTATCTACATCGATGAAATGGACAAAATCGCCCGCAAGAGCGAGAATACCTCCATCACCCGGGACGTGTCCGGCGAGGGTGTGCAGCAGGCGCTGCTGAAGATTCTGGAGGGCACCGTGGCCAATGTGCCGCCCCAGGGCGGGCGGAAGCATCCCCAGCAGGAGATGA
Source organism: uncultured Clostridia bacterium (assembly GCA_945946745.1). Taxonomy (GTDB): domain Bacteria; phylum Bacillota; class Clostridia; order Oscillospirales; family Oscillospiraceae; genus Faecousia. Next base: position 2,614 of record CAMEWZ010000183.1, read on the forward strand.
TCCAGGTGGATACCACCAACATTCTGTTCATCTGCGGCGGTGCTTTCGATGGTTTGGACAAGATCATCGAAAAACGCACGGACAAGAGCGCCATCGGCTTTGATTCTCCCATCCAGAGCAAGAACAACCGGGATGTGGGAACCCTGCTAAGCCAGGTGGAGCCTCACGACCTGCTGAAATTCGGCATCATTCCGGAGTTGGTGG
>CAMEWZ010000184.1 GCA_945946745.1 uncultured Clostridia bacterium
AAAAAGATGGTAACATTAAAAATCATATTGCTGCCGGCCTGTTCGGCTGCTTGGTTAATTGGTGTTTATTGGTCAGCCCCTTGCCTCTCCCCATGGGAGGAGGTGCCCCCGGAGGGGGCGGAGAGGGCCCTCTCAGTCACGGCTGCGCCGTGACAGCTCCCCCTATGGGGGAGCCAAGGCCGCTGCGCGGCAAAGCACAATTTCCTCTTAACCGGCACCTTCCCAATCATACTGCAAAGGAGAAATATACTATGAACGCACAGGAAATCATTGAATACATCCGCACCTCGGAGAAAAAGACTCCGGTGAAGGTCTATGTCTGGGAAAAGGAGCCTGTTTCCTTCCCCAACTGCCGGGAATTCCCCGCCGGGAGCGGCTGCAAGATCGTATTCGGCGACTGGAAGGACGTTAAGCCCGTGCTGGATGCCCACGAATTCGATCATGTGGAAGTGGAAAACGGCTGCCGCAATTCCGCTATCCCGATGCTGGATCTGAAGGACATCCCCGCCCGGATCGAGCCGGGCGCCTACATCCGGGAGCAGGTGGAGATTGGCAAAAACGCCGTCATTATGATGGGCGCGGTCATCAACATCGGCGCGGTGATCGGCGAGGGCACCATGATCGACATGGGTGCGGTGCTGGGCGGCCGGGCCATCGTGGGCAAAAACTGCCACATCGGCGCGGGAGCGGTGCTGGCTGGTGTGGTGGAGCCCGCCTCCGCTACTCCGGTCATTGTGGAGGATAACGTGCTGGTTGGCGCCAACGCCGTGGTCATTGAGGGCTGCCGCATTGGCCATGATGCTGTCGTCGCCGCCGGAGCCGTTGTGGTGGGCGACGTGGCCCCCAACACCGTGGTAGCAGGCTGTCCTGCCCGGGTCATCAAGGTCAAGGACGAGAAGACTGCCGGAAAAACCGCACTGGTGGACGCCCTGCGGGAACTGTAAGGCTTTTTGCCGCACAAAAAAAGGCCCCATGAATAGGATGGATTGAGCGGAGACGTTCAAAAAATCCAAATTTGGAGGTATTTCTATGTGCGGTAACAACAACGGACTGTGTGGATGCTTCGGCGGCAACAACTGGTGGTGGATCATCATTCTGATCCTGCTGTTCTGCTGCTGCGGCAATAACGGCGGCTGCTTCAACAACGACAACGGCTGCGGCTGCTGCTAAGACCTAAGGGGGATTTCTCCCCCGGAAAATACGAACGCAAACTGCCCGGATGGCTTGCCATCCGGGCAGTTAAATTGGGATGCCTATCCATTATCTCCCGGCAGGGGCCAGGGGATATTCAGCTCCTCCCAGGCGTTGACCAGCCAGGGATAGGGCGTTTCCGTTTCCATATCCAGGTAATTGGAGCCTTCACCGCCCAGCCAGTCTCCCTGGCCGCTGTCCTCCCGGTAAAACTCATGGTAGCCGTAATTGTCCGGCGTGCCCCCCAGGATCAGCAGATGCTCCACAGCCTGGCTGTCCACGTAGGAGTAGAAATAGGGTTTTTCCAGGGAGGCTTCGTCGGTAATGTCCCGGTTTTCCCCGTTGGCGATCAAATACAGCCGCCCGTCCCGGACTTCCAGGCAGTCCGCAATGTTGTTTGGGGAGAAGATGATTCCAGACATACCGTCTTCCCGCTTTTCAATGACGGTAGTCCCATTGTGGAACACATACCGCTTCACCAGATTTTCCACCGCCGCCCGAACCTGGGTGTTCAGCCCCAGTCCCGCCAGCAAAAGCACCGACAGAAGCATTGCCGCCACGGCCGCCGGCCGTCTATGGGGACGCTGGGCAGTCTGCTCTGCCTGCTTTTCCGCCATGGCCCGGCGGATGCGCCGGGCGCTGTCCTCCGGCATGGTAATTTCCGCAAACATATTCTTCACCTGGTCTTTCATACTGCCGCCTCCTTAAGCTGCTTTTTTAGTTCCGTTCTGGCCCGGCTTAGGCGGGTGGTGACAGCGGTCTGGCTGATCTTCAGCATAGCCGCGATTTCCTGGGTGGTGCAGCACTCATAGTAGTGCAGGTACACCACCACCCGGTATTTGGGGGATAGTCCCATCACCGCCTGGTACACGCCGCTGTCCTCCCAGGGCTGGGCCGGGAGGGTACTTTCTTCCAAAGCTGTGGTTTTCCGCCGCCAGGGGGAGCGGAGCAAATTTCGGCAGGCGTTGGCTGTGACCTGCATCAGCCAGGCCCGCTCCTTGCCTGGGGTGATGTCCGCCTGCTCCATCAATTTCAGAAATACCGTCTGGCACACATCCTCCGCGTCCTGGATGCTTTTGGTATAGCTCAGCGCCAGGCGGTATACGTCGTCTTTGTACAGGCAAAACAGGGGTTCCACATTTTCCAACGGAGCATCTCCTTTCTGCTTTCTTTTGAGGCCTCGTATATAAGACACGTTAGGAAGGAATTTTGTCACAACTTTTTTCCAAAATGATGCCCCCAGCCTTTTCGGCCGGGGGCGCTGGAGTATTTGGCACGCGTTATACTGATATTCAATAAAAAACTTTCATTCGCAAGAATGGGAGTTTTTTATATGAAGATCATAATGAGACGGGTTTCCATGATTTTCTATTTCGAAAATCATGGAAACGACAACGCCGTTAGGCGGTGTCTATCTGATAAAACCAAATGGTTTTATCAGATAATAGTATTAGTCGGCGGCCTTGCTGCCGCTTACAGACTCTACGATGCCGCTGGCCATGCCCACTAATCCCTGCATCTCGCTGGGAATGATGATCTTGGTGGCCTTGCCATCGGCAATGCGCTGCATGGCCTCGATGGACTTCAGCTTGATCACCTGGTCGTTGG
>CAMEWZ010000185.1 GCA_945946745.1 uncultured Clostridia bacterium
GAGGAGGGCAAGACCCTGCTCACCGTCACCGTCAACGGCTACGGCAAGCGTACGGAATTGAGCGAGTATCTGCGCACCGGCCCCAACGGAGAAAAGACGGCCCAAAGCCGGGGCGGCAAGGGTCTCAAGAACTACAACATCACCCCCAAAACCGGCAACGTGGCCGGCTGCCGGGTGGTGGGCGAGAATGACGACGTCATGCTCATCGAAAACGGCGGCGTCATCATCCGCATCCCCGCTTCCTCCATCAACGTCTACAAGCGGGATGTGCAGGGCGTCATCGTCATGCGCATCGAGGAGGGCAACCAGGTTGTCTCCCTGGAGCGTGTGGAAAACATGGAAGAAGACGGCGAGGTTACCGAATGAAAACCGTGACATTGTACACCGACGGCGCTTGCTCCGGCAACCCCGGCCCCGGCGGCTGGGGGGCCATCCTCAGCTATAACGGGGTGGAAAAAGAGCTGTCCGGCGGCGAGGACAAAACCACCAACAACCGGATGGAGCTGACCGCGGTGATCCGGGGCCTGGAGGCGCTGAAGGAGCCTTGCGTGGTGGAATTGTATTCCGACAGCAAGTATGTTATTGACGCCCTGGAAAAGGGCTGGGCCTGGGGTTGGAAGAAGCGGGGCTGGATCAAATCCGACAAAAAACCCGCCTTGAACCCCGATCTCTGGGAAACCCTGCTGTCTCTGACCCAGAAGCATGAGGTGCATTACCACTGGGTCAAGGGCCACGCGGAAAATCCCAAAAACAACCGCTGCGATGAGCTGGCGGTGGCCCAGTGGAAGATGCGGAAAGAATAAGCCTTCCTGTTCGGAAGGTATATAGGAGGAACTACCATGGACTATTCTATCAAAAACGAGTACTTGAAGGTCACGGTCACCACCTACGGCGCTCAGTTGAAGAGCGTCATCCGCAAATGCGACGGAGTGGAGCACATGTGGCAGGCAGATCCTGCGGTCTGGGGCTTCCACGCGCCCATCCTGTTCCCTCATGCGGGCAAGGTGGTGGACGGCGTGATCGAGGCAAAGGGCCAGACCTTCCAGGCGCCCCAGCATGGCTTTGTCCGGCTGATGGAGCATGACTTTGTGGATCAGACGGGGGATACCATTGTGCTGGAAATTTGCAGCAGCCCAGAAACTTTGGAAAAATTCCCCTATGAATTCCGCCTGGTGTCCACCTTCACCCTGGAGGGAGATACCGTCCACCATACCTTGACGGTGGAAAACCTGGATACCGAGCAGATGCCCTTTGGCATCGGCTATCATCCCGGCTTCGCGGTGCCCTTTGACGATAAGCATGTGGCTACCGATTATGAATTGCGTTTTTCCGAGATGGAGTCCCCCATCTGCATCAATAACCAGCCCCATGGTCTGATGCATGGCAATATCTATTACCTGGGCAGCAATATCCAGGCCATTCCTTTGGATGAGCGGCTGTTTGCCAACGACAGCCACTGCATGGTGAATCTCCGCTCCCAGACCCTGGGCCTGTACGAAAGAGACACCGGCCGGGGCGTGGTGTGCGACATTTCCGAGTTCCCCTATACGCTGATCTGGTCGAAGCCGGGTATGCCTAAGTTCGTGTGCATCGAACCTTGGTACAGCCTGCCCAGCCCGGAAAACGGCAGCCGGAAATGGGACGAAAAGCCCGCCGCCGCCATCCTAAATCCCGGCGAAGCCTGGAGCTGCACCATGAGTACGTCTTTCGTAAGATAACGAAATAAGAAAAAGGACCGGCCAGAAGACCGGTCCTTTGCTATATCATGTTTTTCCGCAGGAACGATACCGAGCGGTGCCCAATGGTGTAACGATTACTACCCAGCTAACGCACGAATTGTCAGCGGCCACTGGCCGCCCGAGCGGTGCCCAAAGGTGTAACGATTACAACCCACCTGGCGCACGCATTGCCAGCGGCGGCTCGCCGCTAGACGGTGGGGCCGTTGATGGGTTGGGTGGTGGGTTCGCCCAGCGTCTCTACCTTGGAATCCTTAATCAGCTTCTTGGGGCAAACCGTGGCGCACAGGCCGCAGTTGTCGCACTTGGTGTAGTCGATGCGGGCCAGGTTGTTCTCCACGGTGATGGCTTCCTTGGGGCAGATCTTCTTGCACAGGCCGCAGCCGATGCAGCCTACCGTGCAGGCCCGGGTGGTGGCAGCGCCCTTGGCCAGAGAGGCACAGGCGATGACCACATTCCGGTCAGGCTCTACGGGAACGATCAAGTTCCGGGGACACACGGCGGCGCAGGCCATACATCCAACGCACAGATCCTCGTCCACATGGGCCACGCCGTTGACTACCTTAATGGCGCCATACTTGCAGGCCTTGGTGCAGGTACCGTAGCCCAGACAGCCGAACTTGCAGGACAGAGGGCCACTGCCGCCGACCTTGGAGGCGGCCAGACAGTCGTGGAAGCCCTCGTAATTGGCCTTGATCTTGGCGCCCTTGGTCAGGTTGCCTTCGGCATCATAGGTCTTCGCGCCGGAGCAGCGAACCAGCGCCACCTTCCGGGTGACAGCCTCGGCCTTAACACCCATGATGGCCGCCATGGCCTGGGCGCACTCGTTGCCGCCGGAGGCACACTTGCCGATTTCCGCTTCGCCCTTCAAAACCGCCTCGGCATAAGCGCCGCAGCCGGCAAAGCCGCAGCCGCCGCAGTTGGCGCCGGGGAGGCACTCATTCAGCTGATCCAGCCGGGGGTCGGTCTCCACATAAAAGACCTTGG
>CAMEWZ010000186.1 GCA_945946745.1 uncultured Clostridia bacterium
ATCTTGGAAGAAATGACATCCTTCTTAGAGGACTTGATGTTGGGCATGGATTCCACCTCCTTCTTTTGTTATCCATACAGATTCACATTATAGCGCCATTAAGGCGCAAAATCAACCCCCTTTTTTGATTTTTTTGAGTTTCCCTATTTCGAATTCGCACCTGGGTAGCGCCGCTATCGCGGCTACACCTCATCCGACCCGGCTGACGCCGGGCCACCTTCTCCTCCAGGAGAAGGCATTGGGCTGGTACAATCCATCGTGCGTTATCGAATGAACGCTCGGCAAAGTAGGGTGGCTTGCCCTCAAGCCGCCCTGCGGAGGGTATTCGTCAGCTAAATTCCCCTTTTGCTGAGGAAAGCGGATATGCCCATTTCTTAAATTATTTCGAAGACAGTTGCAAAGCGGCTCTTTTTGCGATATAATAGGGAACAACATACGCTACCGATTGTATCTGAAGGAGGAATCCCAATGAAACGAACATTTCTGTGTATCTTGACGGTTATTATGGTCATTCTTTGCCTAACCATGCTGCTGTCCTTTGCTGGCTGTGGTAAGAAAGCGGAGGATACCCCGACAGTTCCCACCGGCGCTGATCTTCCCTTGAATCTTGCCAGCTGGGAACTGATTCCCACCACTTGGAGCAGCCCGAACGGCGCAACCGTTACCCTGTCCGCCGTTCCCACCCGCTATGCCGACGGAGACTCCGCCCGGTTCGTAGTTCGGCTGGAGGGAGAGGAAGTTGCCAGTGTCCCCTGCTCTTTTGAAAACGGCTGCTATACCGCCTCCGCCGATCTGAACGCGGAGGACGGCTACTGCTATTATGTTGTCCTCGCCTCCGACAGCGGTGAAAGCCTGGAGGTTGCCGTGAATACGCCTGCGGATCCTACCAACGAGGCTTTGATTAACATGGCCACCGCGCTGAATACCTTCTGCAATGTAATGGTGGACAACTCCAGCTTTGCCAACGGCACGCTGAGCATCACCGAGGGCCAGGCCCAAATTCAGCTTCCCCGGATCACCAATCCCGAGGAAACCGTCACCTGCAAGGACGCCATCCTGTCCATCCAATACAACGGCGAAATCCTGGACAAGCAGACGCTGAAGCTGGGTGAGCCGGATGACGACCGCTGCTACACCCTGGATCTGGCCGGCTTGAACTTCTCCATCCCCGTCACCCAGGACGACCAGCAGATTGTTCTGGTTCTGGATGTGACCCTCTCCGATGGTCAGACCCTCTCCGCCAATGGCGGCACCTGGTACTGCTCCGGCGGCGAGCTTCTGCTGGGCGTTGGCTAATCGCAACTCCACCCGCCTGTTCCCTGCCCGCTGTCCCACCCGGACAGCGGGCATTTTTGGTTCTTTCTGTCTGGAGGCTCCATTTTTCTTTTTTTCTGGCAGAATTTGAAAAAACTACTGTTTTTCTTGCTTTTTCTTATTTTCCTTTCCGGAATTCTTCTCATCCGGAAAGATTTTTGGAAGGTCTACACAATTTTCACAAATTTCTGCTTTCTGGGTTCTTTTTTATGTGAATACTATAAAAAGTTGTAAAAATTGAATTTTCAAGATTGATTTTGCCGGGCATTTGGCTTACAATAGGGAACGACCGGATATTGGAAACAGGGTTTTTGCTGAGGTGATGCGGTTTTGCTGAATATTGTACTGGTGGAGCCGGAAATTCCCCAGAACTGCGGCAACATTGCCCGCACCTGCGCCGCGATTGGCGCGCGTCTGCACTTGATCCGTCCCCTGGGCTTCGACATCTCCGAAAAGGCGGTGCGCCGGGCGGGGCTGGATTATTGGCATATGGTGCAGGTTTTCGACTACCCGAACCTGGCGGATTTTTTTGCCAAAAACGACGTGCGTCAAATGTGGTGCCTGTCCACCAAAGCGCCCCGGTGCTACACCGAGGCAGCTTATCAGCCGGACTGCTACCTGTTTTTTGGCAAGGAAACCAAAGGGCTCCCCGAGGATTTTCTGGCGCAGCATTATGACGAATGCGTCCGCATTCCCATGCGGCCCGATGCCCGGAGCCTAAACCTGAGCAACGCGGTGGCCATCACCGCCTATGAAGCGCTCCGGCAGCTTTCCTTTCCCGGCTTGCAAGATTATGGTAAAATGCGGGGGCAGCCCCGTATGAATATGGAGGATTGATTATGAACTACAATAAGAAGTCCATCGAAGACATCGACGTAGCCGGCAAGCGCGTGCTGTGCCGCTGCGACTTCAATGTTCCCACCAAGAACGGCGTCATCACGTCCGACAAGCGGATTGTGGCCGCTCTGCCCACCATTCAGTATCTCATTGCCCACAAGGCCAAGGTCATCCTGTGCTCCCACATGGGCAAGCCCAAGGGCGAGTGGAAGCCTGAGCTGAGCCTGAAGGTGGTAGCCGACCGGCTCAGTGAGCTGCTGGGTCAGAGCGTCATCATGGCCGCCGATGTGGTTGGCGAGGATGCCAAGGCCAAGGCTGCCGCGCTGGAAGACGGCCAGGTTATGCTGCTGGAGAACACCCGGTACATGAAGGGCGAGACCAAGAACGATCCCGAGCTGAGCAAGGAACTGGCTTCCATGGCCGATATCTTCGTCAACGATGCTTTCGGCACTGCCCACCGTGCCCACTCCTCTACCGCCGGCGTGGCTGACTACCTGCCCGCTGTCTGCGGCTATCTGGTGCAGAAGGAAGTTTCCATCATGGGCAAGGC
>CAMEWZ010000187.1 GCA_945946745.1 uncultured Clostridia bacterium
AAAAAACCTTACAAAGGGGCTTGCGCCTTTTGGGGAAGTGCGGTATAATTAGCCTGTAAAAATATGGGCTTCGGCCCGATAATTGGAGGTATGATTCCCATGTTCAATGCTATGATCGAAACTCTGAAGGCCAATCCCCGGAAGATCGTGTTCACGGAGGGCCATGACGCCCGTATTCTGGAAGCCACTGCCCGTCTGGTGGAGGGTGGTTTCCTAACCCCCATCCTCATCGGCAATGTGGACGAGGTCAAGGCCAACGCGGCCAAGGGCGGCTTCAACATTGCGGGCGTCGAGATCATCGATCCTCTGACCTACGAAGGCATGGACGCCATGGTCGAGAAGATGGTGGAGCTGCGCAAGGGCAAGATGTCCGCTGAGGACTGCCGCAAGGCGCTTTCCAAGGGCAACTACTTCGGCACCATGCTGGTGAAGATGGGCTATGCCGACTCCCTGCTGGGCGGCGCTACTTACTCCACCGCTGACACCGTCCGTCCCGCCCTGCAGCTGGTCAAGACCAAGAAGGGCGCCCATCTGGTGTCCTCCTGCTTCATCCTGGTTCGCGGCGACGAGAAGCTGGCCATGGGCGACTGCGCCATCAACCTGAGCTACGAGGATTCCGTTGACAAGGACGGCAACGTGACCCTGACCGCTGCCCAGAAGCTGGCTGAGGTGGCCATCGAGACCGCCAAGACCGCCAAGGTCTTCGGCATCGATCCCAAGGTCGCCATGCTGAGCTTCTCCACCAACGGCTCCGGCAAGGGCGGCACTGTCAAGCTGAGCCACGACGCCACCGCCGTTGCCAAGGAAATGGCTCCCGATCTGCTCATCGACGGCGAGATGCAGTTTGACGCCGCTGTGGCTCCCGAGGTCGGACAGCTGAAGTTCCCCGGCTCCCCTGTTGCGGGCTACGCCAACACCTTCATCTTCCCCACCATCGAGGCGGGCAACATCGGCTACAAGATCGCCCAGCGTCTGGGCGGCTTTGAGGCCTACGGCCCCATCCTGCAGGGCCTGGCCGCTCCCATCAACGACCTGTCCCGCGGCTGCAACGCCGACGAGGTCTACAAGATGGCCATCATCACCGCTGCTCTGGTATAAATCATTCCGCACACTGAGCCGGCTCGAGAGGGCCGGCTCGGATTTTACAGGGAGCTTGCTGCTGGCGTGGAGAGGAGACTTCATAACATGGAAAGGAAGATCAGCAAACCCAAATGGAACTGGAGGGTCAAGTTGTTTGAAATCGGATGTATTGTATTCGTCCTGTCTCTAGCTGGTGCCTATTTTCTGGACGCGTATGTGTATCATCCCATTCCGGCTCCAAAGGATACCGAATTGTGCGGCAGCTATTTTCGGTTTGACCTGGCACAGTCCAACGGCGAATACGCGGATGCCACAGTCCTCTATGAAAATATGTGCTCGAACGGCGATGCGATTATCATGGCGGAAAAGGATGGGGAAATTCATCTTTTGTGCTATGCCATGCATTATCCGACCCAGCGGCGCAGACTGGTGGATGATCAGACCATTGAGCCGGGAATGACAGGCGTAGTCAAACTATACCAGGGCCAGGTGGAATTGGCAGACGGAGAAGTCACATTTAGCTATGCCAGAAGTGTGAGCTTTCAGAAAATCAGCTATGGGATCAGTTTGATGATTGCCATTGCCACGACATTTGGGATTATGCTGCCGCTTAGCCTGCTGGCCAAATTCACAAGAAGAAAGTCTCAAACCCAATAATCCGGAAAATCTCCAGGAAAGCGCAGAATACCCGCGCTTCTCCTGGAGATTTGTTCTAGCAGTGCCCCTTCCGAAAAGCTTGTTACCATATGTTACAATTATTTGGACAAAACGTGAAATTTTTTGTTGACTTTCACGAGTGAAGGCGCTACAATAGGTAAGGACAGCAAGGATGCGCCAACATTCTTGCTGTGCGCTTTTGGTACGGCGTCCGGGATCAACCGGCGACACCGATAATTTAAGGAGGGTAATATATGATTAGTTTCTTCGTATGTCTGGCGCTACTCATTGGCGGATACTTTATCTATGGCGGATTTGTATCCAAGACCTTCGGCCCCGATGACCGTGAAACTCCCGCAGTCACCATGGAAGACGGCGTTGACTATGTGGTCATGCCTACATGGCGAATCTTCCTGATCCAGCTTCTGAACATTGCCGGCCTTGGCCCCATCTGGGGTGCTGTGGGCGGCGCCATGTGGGGTCCCAGCGTGTTCCTGTGGATCACCTTTGGTACCATCTTCGCTGGCGGTGTCCACGACTTTGCTTCCGGCTTCATGTCCATGCGTCACCAGGGCCTGAGCGTTCCCGAGCTGACCGGTATGTACATGGGCAACGTCATGAAGCAGGTCATGCGTGTGTTCTCCACCGTGCTGCTGTTCATGGTGGGCGTTGTGTTCGCTGTCGGCCCTGCCGGCCTGCTGGCTTACCTGTGCGGCCAGGGCGGCTCCACCAGCATCTTGACCAACAAGTATTTCTGGCTGACCATCGTGTTCGCCTACTTCTTTATCGCCACCTTCCTGTCCGTTGACAAGATCATCGGCAAGCTGTACCCCGTGTTCGGCATCTGCTTGATCATCATGGCCATCGGCGTGGGCGTGGGCACCATCGCCAAGGGCTATACGATCCCCGAGATCTTCCCCCTGCGCAATATGCATCCCGCCGGAACCTCCATGTTC
>CAMEWZ010000188.1 GCA_945946745.1 uncultured Clostridia bacterium
GCCCGTTCCAAACAGAAAAAAGAAGAACAGGCATTGACAAAAGCAGTTATGAAAATGCTGAAACGATGCCCCGCCACATCCAAAAAGAAAGTCCTTACCCCTGTCCCGCTTGAGGAAATGCGAGCTTATTTACTGAATAGTACATCGGAAACCAAGAAGGACGCTTCCACCTAACACTAGGGGAAGCGTCCTTCTTTTATACCTTTTTGTATAAATATTCGTCTTATGTGAATGCCTGAATTATACCAGCATATTCTGTTTGCGATCAAGTTGTATGTTGCCGTGCGGCAAATTTTGACCTGTTCGCGATCAAGTTGTGATATTCGCGATCAAGTTGTATTTTGACATCTGGTCTTTGTTACAGATGCAGGACCCGGTCACGAATTTCCTGAGTGCGGCCCTGGTTCCAGAATTGGGTGCCGATGTAGCCGCAGGTACGGCGGGCCACATTCATTTTGCTCTGGTCGGTGTTCCCGCACTTGGGGCATCTCCAAATCAGCTTGCCGCCTTCCTCCGCGATCTGGATCTCACCGTCCCAGCCGCAGACCTGGCAGTAATCGCTCTTGGTGTTCAGCTCGGCGTAGATAATATTGTCATAGATGAACTTCATCACCTGAAGCACGGCGGGGATGTTGTTCTGCATGTCAGGGACTTCCACATAGCTGATGGCGCCGCCGGGGGAAAGGTGCTGGAACTGGGCCTCGAATTTCAGCTTGGTGAAGGCGTCGATCTCCTCCGTCACATGGACGTGGTAGCTGTTGGTGATATAGCCCTTGTCGGTGATGCCGGGGATGATGCCGAAGCGCTTCTGCAGGCTCTTGGCGAACTTGTAGGTGGTGGACTCCAGCGGTGTGCCGTACAGGGAGTAGTCGATGTTCTCGGCGGTCTTCCACTCCTTGCACTTGTCGTTCATCTTCTGCATGACGCTCAGGGCGAAGGGAGTGGCGGAGGGATCGGTATGGCTCTTGCCGGTCATGAACTTCACGCACTCATACAGGCCCGCATAGCCCAGGGAAATGGTGGAGTAGCCGTCATAGAGCAGCTTATCGATAGGCTCACCCTTGTCTAGGCGGGCTAACGCGCCGTACTGCCACAGGATGGGGGCCACGTCGGAGAGGGTGCCCTTCAGGCGGTCGTGGCGGCAGCGCAGGGCACGGTGGCACAGCTCCAGTCGATCTTCAAAAATCTTCCAGAATTTATCCAGATTGCCGCCGGAGGAAAGAGCCACGTCCGGCAGGTTGATGGTGACCACGCCCTGGTTGAAGCGGCCGTAATACTTGTGCTTGCCCGGCTCGTAGTTGCCGGCGTTGGCGATGTTGCCGATGCCCGCGTCGGTGAAGCGGTCCGGGGTCAGGAAGGAGCGGCAGCCCATGCAGGTGTATACGTCGCCCTTGAGCTCCAGCATCTTCTTCTCGGAGATGTAGTCGGGCACCATGCGGCGGGCAGTACACTTGGCGGCCAGTTCCGTCAGGTACCAGTAGGGGGCGCCCTCCTGGATGTTGTCCTCCTCCAGGACATAGATGAGCTTGGGGAAGGCGGGGGTGATCCACACGCCGTCCTCGTTCTTCACGCCCTCGTAGCGCTGGAGCAGGGTCTCCTCGATGATCATGGCCAGGTCTTTCTTCTCCTGCTCGTTCTTGGCCTCGTTCAGGTACATGAATACCGTGACGAAGGGCGCCTGACCGTTGGTGGTCAGCAGGGTCAGAACCTGGTACTGGATGGTCTGGACACCTCTGCGGACCTCGTCCCGCAGACGGGTCTCCACCAGCTCGCTGATTTTCTCCTCGCCGGGGTTCACGCCGATGGCGGCCATCTCCTGCTCCACCACCTTGCGCAGCTTCTTGCGGCTGACATCCACGAAGGGGGCCAGGTGGGTCAGGGAGATGGACTGGCCGCCGTACTGGTTGCTGGCCACCTGGGCGATGATCTGGGTGGCAATGTTGCAGGCGGTGGAGAAGCTGTGGGGCCGCTCGATCATGGTGCCGGTGATGACGGTACCATTCTGGAGCATATCTTCCAGATTTACCAGATCGCAGTTGTGCATGTGCTGGGCATAGTAGTCGGAATCGTGGAAGTGGATGATGCCCTCCCGGTGAGCCTCCACGATGTCAGGAGGCAGCAGCAGACGCTCGGAGAGGTCACGGGAGACCTCGCCCGCCATATAGTCCCGCTGGGTAGAGTTCACAATGGGATTCTTGTTGGAATTCTCTTGTTTGGCCTCCTCGTTGCAGCACTCGATGAGACTCAGAATCTTTTCATCGGTGGTGTTGCTCTTGCGGACCAGGGAACGGGTGTAGCGGTAGGTGACGTAGTTCTTCGCCACCTCATAGGCGCCATGGGCCATGATCTGGTACTCCACCAGGTCCTGGATCTCCTCCACGGAGGGAGAACGGTTCATTTTCAGGCAGCTCAGTTCCACAAACTCGGCAATGCGCTTGACCTGCATCGGCGTCATACGGGCGCCTTCTTCCACGCTTTCGTTGGCTTTCGTGATGGCGGCGATGATCTTGGTGATATCGAATACGACCTCGG